>JBGTCJ010000347.1:0-25335 GCA_041748895.1 Pirellulaceae bacterium | reverse complement strand
GTGAAATCGCGTAGCCAAGATAGAACTCATGGGAGCCCACCACGTAGCTTTCCGATCCGATCCCAAAGAGCTTCGCTTCTACCGCGTCTCGAATGTGGTTCTCGTCTAACGATTCGCGGAAAAGGGCATCCAGCGACTGGGCCAACCGCTCTCGTGGTGCACGGCGACTGGCGGGCGTGTCCTTGAAACCATCGGGGACCCACACGTTGTGGACGCAGGCGTTGCCTTGAGCAGCTCCCATCGCCGCCGCGATTCTTCGACAAGCGATCCCATGGTTGATCCAGAAATCTCGAATACCGGCGTCCGCGTGGGCGAGCGTGAAACCTTCGGCTGCTTTCTCATGGGCGAAGTAGGTCGGGTTGAAGTCGAGGCTGATCGCCTGCTGAGCGGCCCACTCGATCCAGCCCCTGAAGTGCTCAAGACCGATTTGGTCTCGATCGGTAGGGACCTCGAATTCCCCATAGCTGGCATGGAGGTTCAGCCGATGCTTTCCGGGAATCAGCGAGTAGGCCAGTTGAAGGTCGCTGCGAAGTTCATCGGGTGTCCTGGCTCGGCCCGGGTAGTTGCCGGTTACCGCAAGTCCATTCCCGAGCACGCGCGAACCACCCTCGAAGCCGACCACATCATCGCCTTGCCAGCAGTGCAGCGAGATCGCGATGGATGAGAGTTGATTGAGGGCGCGAGCGACATCAACGCCAAGCGACGCGTAGCGCTCACGGGCGAGGTCAAACGCCCTTTGGATGTTCACCGAATCGGTCATGAAATCTGTTGGCCTCCGGCGCCGTGAACGTGTTTTGCCACGTGAAGCAACTTATACAACGCATGACTTACGCATTCTGGTGTACTCAAAGCACGAAAGGCTTCGCGGTCAGACTGAGTTCCTTTATGACGCGCATCACAACGTCCCGGCCAACGGGCGTCAGCGTGGCATCGGCAGAGAGCTCGAGTAGTTTCGCACTAAGCCACCGTCCAGCATAATCGCGCTCCAATGGTATTAAGTTCAAGACAAAAGTGTTGAGACGCCCCGCGATACTGCTCGCAACGTTAAAAGCACTCACGGGGGCAGTGGCCGATACGATGCGCTGCGATACGATGCCCCAGATAAGATCCGTTTCCCGAACGATTGCGCTCGTGACGCCCTCCGCGGTAGCCCGAGCGGCAAGTTCCGCAGCCTCGCGTCTGGCGTTATCGGCGATCGTTTTTCGGATCAAGATGTCTCTTCCCAGGCCTATTCCCAATTGGGCAACAGACACACCGATCGCGCCAAGGCCAGTGCCTACGGATAGAATGTTCAGTTTCCATGCAAGGTCGTCATTTCCCGTAGCGATAGCGCCGATCGATGCGACAAATGATACGAGCGAAATAGTGGTCAGTACGTCACCCAATGAATACATCCCGCTGGGATCGTAAACGTTGATCGGGTCCGCATGCGCATATAGATAAGGATGCTTACTCACTGGATCCGCAAGAATGCCTTCAAATGGATCAACGGAAATGAAACGCCCGATCGCGGGATCATAAAACCTCGCACGCAGCCCAACCAATTCAAGCTCGTGCTCAGCTATGCCACCTCCGAATCCGAATGACGTCTGAAGCCCATCCGATTCTAATGGATTGCCAAATGCGTCGTAGACGAACGATCCTACCGCCTGGCCATCTGACGTGACCAAGCGGATGCCACCCACCGTGCCTTCATGAATCGCGACGTTCTCCTCACTGTAGATCGCGCCGACGCGGCGCAATCCATCGTATAGGTACCTCGCAACGACATTCCCATCCTGATCGACTTCGGCAACGCGATTGGTCAGGGAGGAATCGTCAACGACAAACCGAGTCTGTTCCCCGTCAATCGACCTCGCGACCAAGTCCCCATCGACGTCATAAACGTAATGGACCACACGGGGGTCAACGTCATCGACGACACTTCCGCGAGTCATCCGCCCCAAAGGGTCAAACGAGAACTCGGACTGATTGCCTTCGCCGGCATCGACCAAGACCAGGTTTCCACTGCCGTCATAGGAAAAAACGCGAGTTCCGCTTGAGCCAATCTCCCGCACGAGGCGATTACCCAGGCCATACTCATAGAGCGTCGCACCAAACTCCGAATGCTGGCGGCTAAGGCGATTTCCGACGGCGTCATAGGTGTAGCCAATGCGACTTGCTGGGCTTTCCTCGAGCGTCAATCGTCCCAACACGTCATACGAGTAGGTGAGTCGTCCAAGCCGTGAATCATCGATTGCGACTCGCTTGCCCAAAGCGTTATGTGTGAATCGCTGCTCAAGAAGCAGACCACCATCAGCGTCAAGAGAGCGAAGCAACCCCAGCCTTCCCAATTCATCGTAGGCTCGCTCCTGGATGCTAAAGTCAGAGAAGATTGTCTTGACAAGCCGTCCGACTTCATCGTAATGGTTGATGGTGATGCCACCTGAAGAATCCACAATTCGCGTGAGATTTCCAACCGCATCATGCTCGAAATTATCTGTGCCACCGAGTGTGGACAACTGTGTCAACCGGCCAGACGCATCGTACAGGTACGACACACTGGTGCCATCTGGATCGGTTCGCTCGAGCAACCGATCTTGCGAGTCATATCGGTACGTCGTTGTCCCACGCGAGTCCGTGGTCGACTCCCTTTTACCGGTTAGCGTGTAGGTAAAGGTCTCGGTGTGATCGACGCCGTCAAAGTGATAACGCCGCTGCACGAGCTGACCCAAAGGATCGTAGCTGTACTCAATGATTTGGTCATCCGGGTCCGTCGAAGATACAAGATTTCCATTGCTGTCGAATACGTGAGTCGTTCGGGCGCCGAGCGGGTCATCAACCGTTGTTAGGTTACCAACAAGGTCATAAGTAAAATCAGTGGAGTTCCCCACGGCGTCTGTATAACGAACAAGACGCCCGAGCGCGTCGTGAACGTAGCTAGTGGCGGCGCCAGACGCGTCCACAACGGAAGCGAGATTCCCACCCAAGTCATACGTCCATTGAGTGCTGTGATTCAATGCGTCGATCATCTGCGTCACGTTTCCGCGGTGGTCGTGAAGATACCGCGTGGTCGCACCATCAGGAAAGACGACTGCGCTTCGGTTCCCGCGTCGATCGTAAGAGTAAGAAAGCGTCACTCCATCCGCTCTGGTTTCTTTCGCGGCTTGACCTGCTGCATCGTACGTATACTTAGTCGTCACTCCTATGGCATCGATCACTTCCACGATTCGACCAGCCAGGTCGTATCGATACATGGTATCGTGCCCCAATTCATTCGTTTCACTTATTAACTTTCCAGCGGCATCATACTGTCGCAGGACCCTCGGATTGTCACCAGCGTCATTGGGTGTGCCGTCTGGATATATCTCGGCAACCAATTGGCCATTTGCGTCGTATTCGAAGCGAGTCTTTCGAAATAACGGATCGGTTGTCGCGATCATTCGGTCTTGCGAGTCGTACTCATAAGTCGTCATGGCTCCGTTCGGTAGCGTGATTTGCGTCAATCTTCCACGCGAATCGTGTTCATACTGAGTTCGGTTTCCAAGACCATCTACCGAAGAAATCTCATTGCCAGCAGCATCGTACTCATAAGTTGTCGTAGTCTGATTTGCGTCGGTGATCGAAATGGTTTGGCCATTCGCGTTGTACTGAAAAACTTGAAGGGCGACCTGATCAACGCCAGAAGGCAGCGTGAGCGAGCTCGTGATTTGGAGGATGCGGCCCATAGCGTCATACTCGTTGCTGACCGTTGCACCCAGTGCGTTGGTGACCGATGCCACGCGTCCAAAAGCGTCATACGTGTACGCAGTTTTTGCCCCATCCGGCTCGGTAATGGATGCGATCAACCCAGAAGCGTCGCGAAGATAGGTGGTAATGGCACCCTCTTCGTCGCTCGATTCGATCAGATTACCGCGCGCATCGAATTGATTGATCATCGTCGCACCCAGTGGATTCGTGTGGGTGGTCATATTTCGAAAACGATCAAAGGTGCGAACGGTCGAATTTCCAAGTGCATCGGTAATCTCGACTACATTTTTGGCAGCGTCATATGCAAATCGAGTTGTCGCACCGAGCGCATCGGTACGCGCGCGGATATTGCCTGCGTCGTCGTACGCAAATCGCGTCGTTGTACCGCGGGGCTGCGTGATCGAAACAACATTTCCTCGCTCGTCGTACTCCGTGAACGTCGATGTTCCGTCAGCGTTTCGCGTTTCAATCACTTGATTGTTGACGTCATAGGTAAAGTGAGAAGAAACGCTTGAGCCGCCAAACAATGACGTGAGCCGTCCTTCCTGGTTGTATTCGGATCGGATGCCCTCGCGTCCCAGTGGATCGACAATCGATTCGAGGTAATGAGCGCGGTCGGTGCTGTACTCAATTTGTGTGACATGGTTCTCTCTGTCGGCAATTCGGATCAGGTCACCCGTTGCTGAGTAGCCGTATCGAAGTGAATTGCCTGCGGGGTCAGTTATGGACGCGATGCGTCCAAAGCGGTCTCTTTCGATCGCGATCCCCGCACCACCCGATGAACTGGTGATTCCCGCGTCGGTGAAGGTGAGCGTGTTGCCGTTGCGGTCGGTGGCGGTTTGCATCAGGCCGGTGGTGCCGTCGATGCGGTACCGCACGCCATCGGCGGTGGTCAGCGTGTAGCCGCCGCCAAAGTCGGCCGCGGCGGGGTTCCAGGGAATTCCGCCCGATGCGTAAAGCTCTCCGAATTCGTTTACCAGCAACTGCCCCCCGCCCGCGCTGAGCGTGCTCGTGTTGCCGCGATCGGGTGTGAAGCGAGGCGAGGCGAGCACAAGGTTGTTGCCCCGGCCAAACCCGGGCAACACTCGGATCTCTGGAGTGAAAGTAAATCCTTGCCGCTGGCCACCCGGAAGCGTCAAGTAGACCTTCGTTCCAGGCTTGAACGGCGTGTGAATGCCGAGGTCCTCGAGGCCCGATTTCGGTAGGCTGGTTCGCAGATCCGTACTGCGGTATTCCATCCGCCAACCATAGCCAAAGTCGCCATCGCGATCGCTCCGCAAGGTGTCGTAGGTGCGCACGATCGTGATCGGAATCCCGGCAACGGGAATCGTCATGTCTTCAAAAGACAAGCGGAAATTTCCGAGCTTGAGTTCGCCTGACAATCCGACCATCACATCGTGGACGCTCGTGTTGCCGATAGCGCTCATCACTTCGAGTCGCAGCACATAGGCATCATTTTCGAGCAGTGTCGTGTCCCAAACGCCCAACAGCCCATCACTAACCTCGGTCGTGTTGTGGACAAATTCAGTGAATCCCAGCTGGTCAACGCGCGCGTAGGACAGGCGATATTCCTTGAACGCGTTGCCGGCCGCGGTTCCACGAATTTCGACCATCCCCACGACCGTTCCGTCCTCGTTCGGTGTGGTGATCAGGGCGGTGGGTAAACCTTCGCCTGATTCGTAATCGATTTCGGGATCGCGATAGAAAGAAACGCCGGCGCCCGAGCCAAGGTTGCCCGCCGCATCGCGGGCCGTCGCAACCATATTTAGCACGCCTGGTCCCCAATCATCGAACAGCAACCTTGCGGTGCGATTGGCATCGAGCGGCACGACAACGTCGTTGACCCGGAGTTCGATATCCACCACACCGACGTTGTCGACGGCACTCACGAAGACGACCACCGGCCTATCCCATGGCCAGCCCCCGCCCGATGGCAACACGGTCACCCGCGGGGCGACGGTGTCGGCAACGACTTCGAACTCGATCGTCTGTGTCGCCTCGCCGCCGCGCGGGTCGCTCGAGCGGACCACGATCGAAACGGATCCGATGTCGCTGGGCTGGGTGACCCAGCGGATTCGTCCCAACGCGTCGATCGTCATTCCCTCGGGAACGGCCGATGCGAACTCATAGCGGATCGGGTCGCGATCGACGTCGCGTGCGACGACGTCGTATTGGAAAGTCGCTCCGGCGGAAACGCTGGCGGGCGGCGTGGAGATGATTTGCGGTGGCGTGTTTGCACCCAACACATCGACTTCAAACGATTGCAGCGACGCACCGCCTTGCGGATCGACAGCGACCACACTGACGACAAATCGACCGACTTGGCCGGCGGTTGGAATCCAGTCGACGACACCCAATGTTTGATCAATCGTCATCCCTTCGGGCCCGCGTCGCAGCAGGTATTCGACCGGCTGGCCCTCGGGATCCGTCGCAGAGATCGTGTAGCCGTACGCGTCCCCCACGGTCGCAAACAGATTCGGTAACGTGGAAATCACAGGAGGTCGGTTGGGTAGCCCCGCGACGACTCGAATCGCGAACCCTTGCGTGGTCCGTCCGCCCGTGCCATCTGCGACCGAAACGATCACCGCGTGTTGGCCGAGTTGTTCGGAGGTTGGCGTCCAAGCGATCTCGCCGCTTCTCGAATCGATCGACATACCCTCTGGGGCTTCGACCAGTGCGTAAACAAGCGGATCATTTTCGGCATCCACAGCAGTGACCGAGTAGAGGTAACCGACCCCAACCGCCGCTTCGGTCGGCGGTACCGAGGTAACCCGTGGAGGACCACCGATACGACGAGTGCTGACTGCAAACGACTGTGTCGCCGAGCCTCCCTGCGGATCAGTCACGCTGACGACAACTTGTGCGGTCCCCACTTGATCTGGGGTCGGGGTCCAGCGAATTGTTCCAAGCTGCGGATGGATGCTCATGCCGTCCGGACTGACCAACAGGTCGAACGATAGTGCATCGCGATCGTTATCGCTGACTTGCAGGTCGTAGCGGTAAGGCTGGCCGGCGCTGGCAAACGGAATCGGTGTGGATTCGATTACCGGAGCCGAGTTGGCGGTGAATTGGCGAACGATGATCGGGAAGACTACTTCTTGAGTCGATCCCGAGGGACTCTGGAAGCGAAGTTCGATGGCGTGCTGTCCAAGCTGCGCGACGCCAGGCGACCACTCGATCAACCCATCGGCTTGGACAGTCAATCCAACCGGACCATCGATCAGTTCCACGGACAGCGGCTGCCCGGCTGCGTCGGTTCCCCCAGTGCGTGACAGATAAAGGCCAACCAGCGAAGCATCGCCGCGGGGTGAAACGATGTTAAAGGGGAGCGTGGTCGGAACACTCGATACGACATCCAAGGTGAAGGAGTGCAGGGTCACCCCACCGACCTGGTCGTCAACCGAAATGCTGAACGCGTGCCCGCCGAGCTGGCTAGATTGTGGAGTCCAGCGAACCAGACCGGTATTTGGATCGATTGTCGCGCCACTGGGAGCCAGCGCTAGGTCGTAACGTAGATCCCTTTGTTCGGCGTCTTGCGCGATGGTCTGATAGACCCAGATCGTATTGGCCGCCGCCGGGCTGGACGGTTGCGACACCACGATCGGCGGCGAATTGGCTGGAGCCACTTCGATCGTAAAACCTTGTAGGTCAACGCTGCTGTTGTCGGTCGCCGCGCGAAGGATGACTTGTTGGTTGCCCGTTTGCTTACCGTTGGGGGTCCAAGCCAACTGTCCGGTGATCGCATCGATCACCATTCCGGCTGGCGCAAGGGACAAACTGTAGGTGATCGGGCGACCATCCGGGCTGATGGCAGCGACCGCGTACCGATAGGGCTCGCCCACCGCTCCGGTTAGTTTGGGCTGCGTGACGATTTGCGGCTTGATCGCGGCCAACGAGTCGCGTGGCGCGATGGCGAAGTCCAAATCATCCAGCAGGCTGCCAGACGTGAGAACGATGTCATGGTTCTGGGCAACCGGTGAGGTGACGTGCCAGCCAGCTGGCTCGGTGACTCGCAGCGAGTAAGAACCAGCGGCTAAACCGGCGATCGCATAGTTGCCAAAGCGATCCGTGATCGCGGTCGGCTCGCCCGCATCGAACAAACCGCTCCGGTCTAAATCGGCAAAGATTCGGTAATGCGCCAGGGGTTGATTCGATGAATCGTGGGTCAGGCGACCGCGGACCACTCCACCCGATAGTGCTGTTGCGGGTATCAAGTGGTTTGTCGTCTGTCGGCTCACGACGTTCACTGGTGAGCTAGCGATCGGCGCGAAGCCCGCCAGCGTTTCAACGGCGATCGGGTAAACGCCCTCAACAAGGTGGGTGAATTGATAAAAACCGGCACCGTCGGTCGTCGTGAAAGTTTCGCTTGGATCGCGATAGCCGTTGCCATTGGCGTCGATGAAGACAATCCAATTGCTGAGAGTCGGCTCTTCTGCTTGGTGCGATCCATCGGCATTGTCGTCGCGAAAAACCGTGCCAACGATCGATCCACGAAGTTGCGGCTTGACGGTTACGGTAAAGGTCTGCCGGTCGTCGCCTCCCTTGCCGTCTTCAACGCCAATGGTGAACTGAGCCGTTTGCTGCGGCGCCAGTCCTGAAATGCGATTGGGAAAGACTACCCCTCTGAAAATGCCTCGATTGCCGCCGGAAGAGTGATCCAGCACAGAAAGCGAGTCCCCTTCGTTGAACCGATAGTCGGCAAACAGTTTGGGCGTGTTTGACTCGAAGGGCTGGTGCATCCCGGCGATTAATTCGCTGGATGTTCTGGCCTCGCTCCATAACCGCAATCCGTATACGTCTCCCGTAAACGGATAGACATCGTTTCCTAAAAATAGGGGGATCGACGCACCTGCGGTCCCGATCCGTTTGGCCGTTATCTTCGAGGCGATCGTATTTCCGTTGACCAGCAAGGCCATCTCGCCGGTGGCATCGTCAAAAGTGGCCCCCAGATGGACCCACTGTTCTGGTTGGAATGATTGAGCTACCGACAACGTGTCGACGCCAGCCGCCGTGCCATCACCGATCAGCAGTTGCAACACGCCCGAAAAGTATCGAAGAGTGTAGAAAGTTGGAGATGCCCAATTGAGCGTCTTTTCGATCAGCACCTGATTGCCAGTGGTCGAGGCAAATCGGAACCAACCCTCGATCGTAAGGCTCTCGACGTTTTGGCTGTCGTTGTGTGGAATCTCTGTATAGCCGCGGTCGAACTGGCGATTGGAGCTGAGGGCCACCCATCGCGGATCCCAAAAGACTTGACCACTGATCGGATCGACTGTGGCACCTTCGGGACCTTCTATTAACCGGTAACGCAAGCGGTCTCCATCTGGATCGGTCGCCGAGGCCGAGAAACGGAACGTATCGCTGGCAGAGATCGTTTCGGCGGGAACGGTCGTGATCACGGGTCCAGCATTGGTTCTGGCTGGTTCGACGGAAATCGTGAATTCCTGCGTTGCGATCCCGCCGCGACCGTCATTGGCTTCGATTACCACGCGGTTGGATCCCACTTGATCCCCGGTTGGAGCCCAGCGAATCTCGCCGGTCTGCGGATCGAGTATCATCCCTCCGGGGCCTTCGACAATCGAATAGGTCACCGGATCGTCATCGGGATCGATGGCCAGCGCGTCGTAGTGGTAGACCTTATCGGGATCGAAGCGGTTGAGGATCACACTGGCTGTGTTGTCGCCAGAGTTGGTAACTAGGACATCGCGTCGCCCATCGCCGTTGGCATCTGCGATGAGAATCGAATCGGGCCGCTCGCCCACGCGAATTCGCTGTGGCTGGGTGAATCGCCGCTGGCCCATACCGAACAATAAGGCGACTTCTCCCGCGTCGGGAAGCGTCACGGCCAGATCGATTCGCCCGTCGCCGTTGAGATCCTCGGCTGCTAGTTTGCCAGGCGTCGATGGGAGTGAAACGTAGATCGGGTCGTTCAAGTGACCAGCACCATCGCCGCTGAGAATCATCAACCGGTTGCTTTCCGGCAACGCGATGACCACATCCAAATTGCCGTCGCCATCGATATCTGCAACCTCAAGCGAGCCGGGACGATCTCCCAGCGGAATGAGATGGCTGTCGGCAAAGCTGCCGGTCGCATCGCCGGCTAGCACGAACAACGCATTCAGCTGAGCATCAATGACCAGCAGGTCATCGAACTCGTCGCCGGTGACTTTGGCGAGTTTGGCTTCAATCGGCAGCCTGCCGACGGGAATATCCTGGCGCGAGTACGATCCGCTGCCATCGGACATCATCACGCTGATCGATCGCCCCGAGCGGTTGACTGTCAAGAAATCGGTTAGGCCGTCGCCATCGAAATCGCTCGTCAATAAATCAACGGGGCCGGGGCCGACCAGCAAATCGGGCAATCGGTCGAAGCCGCCGCGTCCATCGCCGAGCAGTCGCTTGACGTGGCTGTTGTCATGATTGATCGCGACGATATCGAGCCGGCCGTCACCGTTGATGTCGGTCGTCGCGATGCCGCGAAGACCCTCGCGAGACCCCAAAAATGTGGCGAGCGAGTCTTGTCGGGATCGACCGTTGATCCCCAAATCGATCCGGCCATCGTTATCAAAATCGCCGACTACAAACTGCCCATCACCTTCGCTGGTCCCAAAGAATTGTCGATCCCCAAACGTCCCGTCGCCGCGGCCATAGCGAATTTCGATTGCGTTTGGCCCCGTGTACTGGTCATTGGCAGAGACAAGATCGAGATGCCCGTCACCATTGACGTCGACCAACCTGGGACGTTCTAGGCCATTGAAGGTCGTCACTTCGTAGACGGTGGGAGTCAGAAACGTGCCGTCACCGTTGCCGAGCAAGACCGCGGCCCGATGGTATTGGCCATTGATGACCATATCGAGATGCCCATCGCCATTGAGGTCCCCGCTTGAAATCCATCGCGGAATTTGAAACGAACTTCCTGCGAAGAAGGGAACCGAGGTGGGATCGGCCAGCGTCCCGTCGCCATTGCCTTTGAAAAACAGCAATTCGTGCGTGAAGTCGCTGCGGAACAAGACCGCGGTCAAGTCCGGTACGCCGTCACCATCGTAGTCGCCGGCGCTCAGCGTCGGCGTCAAGCGGGACGTTGAGATCGGTACGCTGTACACACGAGCGAAGGTACCAGGGACTTCGGGAACACCCCGCATGATTTCAATCGTGCCCAGCCCTGTGATCGCTGCGAAATCCATGTAGCCATCGCCGTCGAAGTCGGCGGGCTCGATCACGAGGGGCGCGTAGCCGCTGGGGGTGTTGTTGCCCGTTTGCGCGTAAGTGATCTGAAACGTGCCGTCGCCGTTGCCGAGCGCCGCGAGATAACGACCTTGCGGACCGCCTTGTATCCCACCCGCTCCGTACCAAACGATGTCGAGGTTGCCATCGAGATCGAGGTCCGCGACAAAGCCACGTCCCAACCCTTCATTTCCAATGTTGGGAGTTGCCGTGAATGGTTCGCCAAATGATCCATCGCCATTGCCGAGCTGCGTGAAACTGGGATTCTGATACCCCGGTCCCCAGAGATCGAGAATCCCATCGTTGTTGAAATCGGCCGCTTCAACAAACTGAATGCTGCCCCACATGACACCTCGAAGGCGAGTGTCGTAGGCCGCGCGGTAGGTCTCGGGTGTGTCTGCCAACATCAGGCTGACGGAAGCAAACTGGCGAGTTTGGAACGGGGATCCCGAACGACCGGTGAGCAGATCGAGCATCCCGTCGCGATTGAAATCACCGACGAGAACGCCCAGTTGCAGCGTCGTGTTGTTGGGCTCGGCGTGCGTCCCTAGATTCGAATCGATCCAAAACTTGCTGGTAAAAGTCCCATCGCCCTGGTTGATGGCGACCACCGCCCCCGAAGAGTAGTTGCCCCAACTTCCCGGGCCAGCAAAGACCAAATCGAGATGACCATCACCGTTGATATCGATCGGATCGGCGTTGCCGAGCATGTTGCTGGGTGCCTGACTCATCGGCAGATCGCTCGCCGTTGACCACGTGAATTCGCTGCCGCCGCCATCGCCCGCATAAATCGCAATCGCGCCACCAAAACCAAGCCCGAAACCGCTGTTGCTCAAAGTGGTGTACGCGATATCGGCATGGCCATTGCCACTAAAATCTCCGATCGCCACCGAAGTGGACCAGTCGATTGATGAGGGATGACTTGAGAAAGTTCCGCGGGTGACCAGATCGACACCACGATTGAACGTACCGTCGCCGTTGCCGAGGTAAACATTGAGCACACGCGCCGGGTGATTGCCGGACACGAAATCCAGGATTCCATCACCATTCAAGTCACCGACCGCGTAGTTATTCAGGATTGTCCCACCTGAATGCGTCGTGAAGCTCGCGTAGTCAGCGAAGGTTCCATCGCCGGCTCCAAGCATGATGCCGAACTCGGCAGTGTCCGATCGCATGGCGACGAGGTCCAAATGCCCGTCACCATTGACGTCGTAGACTTTGAAACTTGCCAGATTGGTACCCGTGGGGCGAACCACGGCCGGTCCAAAGCTGCCGTCTCCAAGCCCACGATAAAAGAGCAGCGAATTCGTCTTGGTATCCAGTGCTAACAGGTCGAGGGTGCCATCCTCGTCGAAGTCGTGGGCGTGTAGCGACACGGCGCCCACCGTATCAAAACTGAATGTAACGGCTCCCGGGATCACCAATCGCGCGGCTTCGTCGAAGGTGCCGTCACCGCGCCCCAGATTGATCGCGATGTGACGTTCGTAAAAGTCCGATCCCGCAACCGTCCGATAGGAGAAAACAATCGAGGTTGCCACATCGAGATTGCCATCGCCATTGAAATCACCGTGTATGAGCCCCATCACGCGGTTGCGATCGTAAGTAGGCGACGCGAATGCTGGGAGTCCCAGATCGATATCCAGCACCGTCCGCAGTAGATCGCCGGCGATAGGCGGTTCGCCAACGCTAATCATTTGCGTGTCGCCGTACGCCTCAGGTCCTGTTTGCGAAATCATGCTGATCGTTTGCGAGGCCTGATTGATGGCGACCAGCGACAGGTGATTCCCGCCCAACGCCGCTGCAAAATTTCCCACTGCCAAGCCCGCGGGCACTTCGCCGGTGGGTAGCGTGATGACGTCGAAGGCTCCTGCGGCAATGGCTTCGGTTTCTGGCTGCGAAACAAACATGGGCGGACGGTTTTGAAGCGTCTCGATCACTGCGATATCGAACGTGTGCTCAACGAAAAGCCCGTGGGGGTCGGTTGCCTGCAGAATGACCCCATGACTGCCGAGATCCGCTGCCGCGGTTTGCCAGATGACCACGCCCGTCTGCGGATCGATCGTCAACCCCTCGGGTCCCGTGATCACCCGATAGGTGAGCGACTGCCCATCAGGGTCGGACGTCGTCGCGCGATACTCGTAGCGGCGCCCGGCCTCGATCGCGGTGATCGGGATCGATGTGAATGCCAATGGTGACGCGTTCGGACGGGCGAGGGTCGTGACCGTGTAGGTGAATCGCTCGCCGGTCGGGTTACGGAAGCGAATTTCGCGCGCGCCGGTGACTTGATCCGGGCCAAGTGATCGATCAAGGCTAGTCGGCTCGATCATGAAATAGGGACGTCCGTCATCGAGTCGTCCGTCGGGGTTGAGCACGGCGACCGATGGGTCCGAGAGATTTCCGATCGCCACGACGATCGAGCCGAGCGTCGTGATACTCCCCAGATTCTGGATCACGACCTGGGTGCTCAGTTCATGACGCTGCTCATTGAGCGACGTTTGCCCATAGTGGGGCTTGAGACTCGTGGAGACGTCTTGGAGGGTGCGGAGGTCAACCGCGTGGCGCGTTTCGATCGGTGGGGCGCCAGGGGTCGCACTACCTGGTGGAACACTTGAGGCGGCCACGAGCGTCGGCCGGCTGATGACCACCGTGCTGTTTTCGGTACGATCGTTGTTGACCAAGCGCGCCACCAACGTGACGTCAGAACCTGCCTCCAATCCCGAGAGGTTCACCGTCACCCGTCGCCCACTGGTCGTCGTTTCGATCGTTGTTGCCGGCGCCGCCGCGGGCGACAGACTGCTGGTCCAGTTCAGCACGGCATCTCGGCCGGTGCCGATTGGCAACACAACCGGTTGACCGCCGGCATCGAGCACGGCAATCTCCACAGCGTCTCGAATTAGGTTGCCGTCAACGTCCGCGAACTGAGGCGTTTCGATGGTGAACTCGATCGACGACGAATCGTTGGGCAGCGTGATCTGCGAATGCAGTTCGGTGGTGAACGAATCACCCTCAATGAGGCGGGGAAAGCATCCGGCGGCTTCGAACGTCCCCGCATTTTCGCTCGATCCTCCTGACTGCGAGAAACTCCAGGTCAAGGGCAAACGGCGACGCGCCAGAGCATTGACGATCAGTAGGCCGTCAAGTGGTGTCTCGGTACCGCTGCAGTTGACATCGGTGAAGTAAACCGGAAATTGAGACAGATCGATCGAGCCTGGTGAAAGTTCCGCCCGACGCCGGCGTGAAATCTGGTTGATGATTAGCAGCGGATCGAGCAGCGTGATCCGGCCGTCATCGTTGACGTCCATGTGGCTGAGGACATTGGTCCGAATGTCACCGTCAAGCATCAACCTCGACTCGAGCTGCTCGAGCCGGTGGACCCGACCCCGCTTAGCTTTCGCCTTCGCTTTCGATGTCCCGGTTTTCAGCTTGGCGGAGAGGAAGCGCGCGCGATGGCGATCAAGAAACTTCCCAGGACCCATGATGTCGCTTCGAGTTGGATCGGCCCTGCAAAGCTTCCGGCACTGTTGGGCAGGACCGTGCCACCGCGTGCGGTCGGGTCCCCCCGGCGGTGCAGCCTGCCGAAACCCGTCGTTAGTCTAGATTCGCAAAGTAGAAACTGCAAACTAAACGCTACAAACGTCCTCAGCTGTCGCAGACTGACTCGAGGCCGGGCGAGCAACTGGTTCACAGCGTGACCATCCACCCCGTCATCTTGGGGTTGGGCGAACGTCGACCAATTGCTGTTCAAGAGTTCGCATGGTTCGCGACAGCAAGACCCGAACCGCCACATCCGATTTGCCCAATGCCTCCGCGATCTGCTTGGTCGGCATCCCGTCGATGTACCTCATCCGTACCACGTCACGCTGCTGTTGGGGGAGGGAGTCAATCGCCTCTCGGAGCCGATTCGTACGAATGTCTCGACTGACCGCCGCCGTCGGCGACGTCATGCTCGAAACGATCATTGCCTCGATTCCACGAGCCCCATCGCCGTCGGCGGCGGCGTGAATCGAGCGCTGGCGGCCCGCGTCGCGCCGCTGGGCCCCAAAGTGGTAACGGTGCGAGTCGATCACCCGCCTTCGCGCGATTTGTCGCAGCCACTGCAAAGCTGTGTAGTCCTCCAGCGGCGCGGTCTTCAGTCCGGTCAGTGCGGCGGCCGACAGATCCTGAAAGAGGTCCTGCGGTTCGACCACGGACCGCAAACGCTCGCTGGAAATCGATTTCAAAAACGCGAGCAGCCCGTCGCGATGACGTTCGAGGAAATCGGCCAGTGCGGCGGGATCGCCGTCACGAATGCGCCGGCCGAGATCCGTGTCGGTTGCTTCTTCGAATGCATCATCGGGCATGGTGGTCTTGATCCAAAGGAGCGATTTTGCAGGTGTCAGGTGCGCCAGTTGCCACCTACGTGGAAATGGGGCTCGCGAAAATTGTAAAGTGTGTCACGTGGCGATCCAAATATTGCGGCGTCCACCGCGATCGTAGGCAGTGGACTTGATCGTCATCAGTGGTGCCTTTGTCCGAGCTCGCCGCGAGCGTCTTGTTGAATGACCGGTTTTCCCACGGGAACGAACAAGCGTATGGAAGCCGATGAAGACGTCGACCGGGTCCTTGAACGATGCCTTGATCGTTTCATCGACCTGGCGCCGCTGGATGATCCGGCGCGGCTGGTCCATCTGTTGCCAAACGGAGCGCAACCGCAGCATGTTTTCATTTTGATCGAGCTGATCAAACTTGACCTGAGTTTGGCAGCCGAAGAGGGACAGGTGCGGCGAATCGAGTGGTACGTTGACCAGTTGGGCGATCGGTTGACGATGGATCAGGTACCGCTGGACCTGGTCATGGAGGAGATCCAGCTGCGGAGGGAAGCGGGTGAGCGTCCCCAGCCCGCCGAGTACGCAAAGCGATTTCCAAGGCTTGCGTCTTGCCTCGGTTCACTACTTGAGTCAGTGGAATCCACTCGAACCCGGGGACTTCGTGGGTCGCCCGAAGCACTGTCGATCGGTTCGCAAGTCGACGATTTTATCGTGCTCCGCGAGTTGGGACGGGGCGCGTTTGCGATCGTCTACCTCGCCCGTCAGGTCTCGATGCAGCGGCTGGTCGCGCTCAAAGTCTCGCGGGGCAAAGGAGACGAATCGGTGAGCCTCGCCAGGTTGGATCATCCGAACATCGTCCGAGTTTACGACCAGAGATTGATCGCCGATGGTGACTCGCATTTGCTCTACATGCAGTACGTGCCGGGAGGGACGCTAGCCGATGTGATCCAACGGTTTCGAGAAAAACGGAGGCAACCGCCATCGCGGTTGGATCACTTCGGGGCGACGACGCCGCCTGGGCGGTTTGCCGCGATCCGCGATGGCGGATTGATTCTCGACTCGGTCGATCATCACTTGCTCATTGCCTCTCAATTGGTACCTGAGAGTTCGGAAATTCGGCACCTGTTGGCCGAAGCGCCTTGGCCGACCGCGGTCGCTTGGATTGGCGTCCAACTCGCCAGCGCCCTCGATGCGGCGCATCGCGAGTCAGTCCTTCACCGAGACGTCAAGCCGGCCAATGTCTTGCTGACAGCCGAGGGAATTCCAAAGCTGGCTGATTTCAACGTTAGCCTCGCGGGCGCCGCAGGGCGCGCCGGCGCCGCAGCGACGTTTGGCGGATCGATCGCTTACATGTCGCCCGAACACCTGATGGCCATCGATTGCCGACGGCGGTTCGGGCCGGTCGAAGTCGGTCAGCCGGCCGATTTCTACTCGCTGGCGGTCCTGCTCTGGGAACTTTGGCAGGGCGAACGCCCGTTTGCGGCTCGGACCGGCGCGATGTGTTGGACCGAGGCGGTCGAGGAACAGTTGCAAGCGAGATCCCGCCCCCTGCGAATACCGGATCGATCGGGCAGCGTCAGTGAGCGTGTCTTAGAAAGAGCGCTTCGGCAATGCTTGTCGGCTAATCCCGAGGATCGACCGACCAGCGGCCAGGAGCTGTCAGGCCGTCTTAGCTTGGCACTGAATCCCAAAGCTGCGGAAATTTTTGCACCGGAGCTTGGCGGATGGACCGAGCGTTTGGTCGCGATCAAGCCTTGGTTCATCATCGGCGCGGTGGTGTTGGTTCCGAACATTGCCGCAGGCGCCTTCAACTACCAATACAACGCTCGTGAGATCATCGCTCGCCATCCTGAATTGACCGACACCTTTCGTCGGCTTTCGTTCATTGTCAACGCGACGTTCTTTCCGTTGGGGTTCCTCATTGCCTTGATTCTGATGCGACCGATCGTCAAGGCGATCTCGGAAGTGCTTTCGGGTCGACCTGCAAATGACTGGGCGACGCATCAACTGATGTCGCTAGGACGGCGTGCCGCCCTGGTGGGCGGATGTTTGTGGATCCTCGGGGGCTGCGTTTTTGCCGTCGTGTTGTCGCGAACCGATCACGATTTTCCGCGGATCGAAGCGGTTCACTTCGTGATGTCAATGCTGATCTGCGGCGGCGTCGCTGCCGTCTATCCCTACTTTGGCGTGACCGCGCTCGCAACACACCTTTACTACCCCGTATTGGTCCGCCGATCGTTGCAAGACGCTTCCTTTGACCATCACGCGGAGGCGGTCCGCCTCAGCAGTTCCTGGTTCTTGATCCAGGCGGCCCTGATTCCGATGTTGGCCATTGTCCTGCTTATCTCCCGGGATGTGATCGCCAAGGATGTGATTCTGGTCGCGGTGGGCGCGTCGGCACTGGGCCTCTTTGGCTCGTTCTGGCTCTACCAGCGAATCGTCGCGGCTTGGGAAACGATGGGCGAGATTCTCTCGGCGAAACGAAATCTCAAGCTGTCGGCTACACAGCGCTAAAGCCCATCGCTCGGATCCGTCCGATGGATGGGCCTAGGGTCTAGCGAAGCAATGGGGGGTCACGAGCCGGTAGTCCCGTCACTTCCTGGGGGCCGATTGCCGCTCAGTAACATCCCCAGTACCCGCCGTAAGTCGGCGTGTAGATGACGGGACTGCAGTGGTACACCGGCGGGCAATGATAAATCGGTCGGTGGTAGTAGACCGACCGACTGACACCGCAGTGGTAACCGCCAGAGTGGCGGAAGCCGCCGTAGCCATAACCGCGAAAACCGTAGCCGCCGAATCCATAGCCGAACGACCGGCCACGTCCGTATCCCATGCCGCGGAAAGCCGCCTCGATCGCATCGACTTGCTCCGCGTCGATGCCGCTTTCGACCATCGATTCGAGCTCGCTCGAATCGAGATCGATCTCCGTCAATTCGACCGTCGCGTCGCGGATCGCGGCGACATCAACGCCTTGAAACTGATCCAAGACATCATCGCCGGCGAAAACCGATCCAGTGACCATCACGGCGGGTGCCAAAGCCATCATCCACTTCTTGAACATCTCAAGTCTCCCTGATTCGGCAGTCTGTTTGAAATTTCGCAGCAAATCGCCCTGCCGGCTGACGGTCGCTGCCCTTTCGCACCGGATTGAGCCTTTCCCAATCGGTCTGAGCAGCCAAGCGAACGACCTGCGGGTCTGTTACCAGCGGATTCAAAAAAATTCCATCCGAAACGTTTTGCCAAGTTCCACGCTAGGGACTGAGACGCATTCCCTTTCTTCGTCACGCCAGGAGTACCCAACCATGCGATCCGCGATCCCATTTGCGATCTTGATGACCCCCATGTTCATCAGCCCGGTCGTGTTCATTGCACCCTTCGGATTACCGCATCAGGCCGTTGCGGACGACCTCTTTTCCCGAATTTCGATGGAGTCGGCGTACGCGAAAGGGAAGATCGCGTCGACCGAGCCACTGAGCCTGCCGAGCGAGCCCGTGAGCCGACCGAGCAAGCCCGTGAGCCCGCCGACTGAGCCCGTGAGCCCGCCGACTGAGCCAAACCTGGAAGGGACGTGGATGGCTCATGTCGGCAAGAGCGCCGTCTTCGCCTTGGAGGTGACGGCCCAGGGACGATTCACACTCGCCCACGTGACCCCGCACACACGCTCGCATTCGCAGGGGCTGCTGATGGGTCGCGATTCCCGAATCGTTTTCGTTGGCGATGGCGGGGAGTGCATCGCAGCAACGCTCGTGGATCACGCGGAACGCCACTTCCACCTTCGAATGAGTGACCGCAGCGAGCTCACGTTCCGACGTGTTGCGCTCGCAAACCCTTGATTTTGAAAGACCGTCCCCAGCTCACGTAAATTCCATTCCCAATCCCCAACCCAGTGCGGAGTTCCATCATGACCCTTGCAACGCAAACACAGTCCACGGCATCGTGGTGGTCCGGCCGACTTGGCCGGCGACTAAACGCCCGCCTAGCCGCGTTGCCCTGGATGATTTTGGCGATCGCAATGGGCGTCGACCGAGTCGCCCATGCCGATACAGAAACCTACCAAAAACTGGCTGCTTCGACGGGTTGGGTGCTGACCAAGGGGGCGGAGGGCACTTCGAGCGGAACCGGTGTCCTGGTCGACCAGGATCGCAGACGGGTGATCACCAACGCGCATGTGGTCGGTGATCGGCGGACGGCCGTGGTGTTCTTTCAAGATCATCCCGCCGGCCACCCGGTTGTCGAGAAGTCGCATTACTTGGAGAACGTGAAAAAGTTGGGCTTGCGTGGCCGCGTGGTCGCCGTTGACCGCAAGCGAGATTTGGCGATCATCGAGCTTGATCGATTGCCTGGCGGCGCGACGGCGATCGAATTGGCCACCGAGTCGACGGCCCCCGGGGTTGCGGTTCACTCGATCGGCAACCCGGGGTCGAGCGAGGCGCTTTGGGTCTACACCTCGGGTACCGTTCGCTCGGTTTACCAAAAGAAGTTTCGCACGCTAACGGGCGAGCACGACTTCCGGGTCGTCGAAACGCAATCACCGATCAATACGGGGGATAGCGGTGGACCGGTTGCGGACGCGTCGGGCAAGCTCGTCGGAATCGCTCAAGCGATGTCTCACCGGGCTAGTTTGGTCAGCTACTGCGTCGACGTCAGCGAGGT
Organism: Pirellulaceae bacterium; assembly: GCA_041748895.1. Lineage (GTDB taxonomy): Bacteria > Planctomycetota > Planctomycetia > Pirellulales > Pirellulaceae > UBA6163. The sequence continues at coordinate 5,422 of JBGTCJ010000347.1, read as the reverse complement.
GCGGGATTTCCTGGCCAGCCCATGGAAAGCGGCCCCCACCGCCACGCCAGAACTGCTCGAATTGGCCGGAATCGACTTTAGGCGTCACGACAGCGGCCACTATCAAATCGAAATGGAGACCGAAAAAGGCCACAAACAGACGCTGTTCGTGGCGAGCGAGATCGAATACTTCGAGAAGGCCGACGTGCGAAAGGTCTGGTCGCTGGCGACGACGCTCACGGAGACACCGACGCATGAGCTAACCCTGCGGCTTCTCCGCGAAAATGCGGTCACGAAAATCGGTTCTTGGACAATCCAGAAAGACGCTTCGGACCAGTACCGGGTGCTTTTTGTGATCAAGCTCGATGCCACGTCGCCTCCAGAAACGCTGCGCAGCAGCCTTCAGTATGCGGCCAAGATCACCCGCCAAATGATGCAAGAACTGGAACCCTCTCCGGAGCCGAAAACGGCGGCTGAGGTCTTGAGCGAATGGTTGACCGATTGAACGCCCCCACAAACAAGACGGCGGCGGCGGCGTTCGAACTCTGAACCGTGAAGTCCAAAACTCGAAATGGTTATTTCGGATTTTTTCGGTAACGCATCGGACGCCGCTTCGCTTGTTGTATGAGTGAGGGACAGCCATCCGAGGCTCAAATCCCTTCACGCTTACTCACTCGCGAATGACCTTCGCCACACTTTCAACCCAGGAACCCCACGATGAATCGCCTTCCCTCCAATCGCCCAGTCAGCCGCATGATTCTTTCCGCCCTGCTGGGGCTCTCATCGGTCACGATAGTGGCTCTCGATTCGCCGACGGCCGCCGCCGGTGGAAAGTCTCCCGGCTTCTACCGTGGTCTCGGCATCGGGGCGCTCCCTCGGCCCCGCGCCTACTACCAGCGACACGCCCCGAAACAACCCACGTGTCATGGGTTACCCGCGTCGACCCATCGCGCCGCGGCAGTGATCCATCGCGCCCCGGCGGCGGTCCATCATCCCCCGGTCATCGTCCACCCAGTGCAAGTTGCCGAGCCGCATGCGTTCGTTCCTCCCACCGCGGTCGCACACCCACCGGTTGTCACACCGCCGCAGCCCTTCGTGGAGACGCCCCTCGCCTCGTCAGGCTCTGCTGGCTCTCTGCAACCGTCCGATCCGCGACGATCGAACGAAGGGGCCCAGATCGAACAATCCGCGCTGCGAATGCTGGCGGCGATCAAGGCCGATGAGAAAGCGGATAACGTTGAGGTGAGCACGAATGTCGACGACGAAGCCGTCGATAACCTGATTCCCAAGTTTCAACCCGCTCCCGTAGCGGCGGGCATCGACGCCGGCCACTTGGGAACTTGGCGAGCAACGTTGCCGGGTAATTCCTCGGTGGTACTGGAATTAAGCGGCGGCGACGTGTTCCGCTGGACGGCGATCAGCGGCGGCAAGACGAGCACCTTTGAAGGCACCTTCGAAATCAGCGCGGACCGATTGAAACTCATCCGAAGCAGCGACAACGGTCAACTGGTCGGCTCGTGGACCCGCGTCGGTAGCCAGTCAACGGACCATCGCTTCAAGTTGGACGGTTCGCAAGATGACGGCCTGGTGTTTCGCCGCTAGCGGCTTGGGCCGGTGAATTACGGTTTCGCCGCAATTGTCCGCAAGCGGCGTCGATCTCGCCGCCTTTGCGGACGCGAAAGTTGACGTTAACGCCGCTTCGTTCGAGCACATCTCGAAAGCGGCTGATCGAGGATTGCGGAGGCGTCTTGTAGGGCAATCCGGCGACCGGGTTGTAGGGAATCACGTTCAACATCGCGCTGCGTCCATGCATCAACCGTGCGAGTTGCTCGGCACAGGTTACCGAATCATTCAGCTCACCGAGCAGGACGTACTCGAATGTCAAACGTCGACCGCTCGCTTCAAAGTAACGATCCGCGGCGGCCATCACGGCCTCGACGCCAATCTTGCGGTTTACGGGAACGAGTTCATTTCGCAGAGGATCGTTGGGAGCATGAAGGCTCACGGCAAGGTTGTAGGGAACGTTGTGTTTGGCGAGCCGATCGATTGCCGGCGGCAGTCCGACTGTGCTAATGGTGATTCGCCTTGGACTGATTCCCAAGGCGTCGGGACTGCGAGCCACGTCCAATGCCGCAAGGACGTTGGGCAAATTTGCCAGCGGTTCGCCCATGCCCATCATCACAATGTGGCTCAGCCGCTGCTCGGGCGGTAACAGACGCTGCAGTCGCAACATCTGCTCAAGAACCTCCCCACGCGTCAAGTTGCGATCGACCCCGTCAAGACCGCTCGCACAGAACACGCACCCCATAGCGCAGCCAACTTGGCTGCTGACGCAAATGCTCCGCCGCGGGCCATCACGCAGCAACACACATTCGACTTCACCTCCGTCGAAAAGTCGTATCAGCAACTTCTCGGTCCCATCGGGCGAGCGCTGATGGTGAGCCACAGCGCCCGAAAACAGGAGGAACTCCGATTCCAACTGCTCGCGAAGCTTGCGCGGCAAGTCGGACATCTCATCGAATCGTTCGGCGCGGCCGTGGTAAATCCACTGCCACAATTGACGAAAACGAAACGGCTTCTCGCCGATCTCGGCGAGCCACAGCGAAAGCTCTTCACGCGACGCGGCCAAAATGTGCCGGCGGCGCGGTCGTGTGATCGAAACGGTGGCGGTGGAAGCCGCGACGGAGTGAGACATAACTGACTGCTGGACCGCAAACGGGAAGTCGGACGAATCGACCCTCGATTCTACGCCGCAAGGCTTCGGGTAGCGATCGGACGCTGCCGTGGATCGAGCGCTGCCGGCATACTGCCGCCTGCGATCAACCATGGGTTACCCCAGCCCGTAGCGGGCGATCAGTCGGTAGAGCGAACGGCGATGCACGCCAAGTTGACGGGCGGCCTCGGCCTTGTTCCCTCCGACGCGGCGGAGCACCTCCCAGACATGCCTCCGATTGAGGCTCTCGAGGTCATCGCCCACAGCGCCGAGGGGTGTCTCGGCGCCCTGAGCCACCTTGGCGGCCGTCGCGGCCAGAATCTCCGGCGGTAGATTCTCCCGGCGAATCGTCCGGTCACTCGACAACAATTTGGCTCGCTCAACCGCGTTAATCAATTGACGAACGTTGCCGGGCCAGTGATAAGCGGCGATCGTGTCCCAAGCTTCTTGATCAACGACCCAGTCGCGACCGACCAGGTGCACCACCAAACGTTCGAGATCCCCAACCCTTTCGCGGAGCGGCGGCAAGACCAGGCGAAGGACATTGATCCGATAGTAGAGGTCCTCTCGGAATTGTCCCTCGGCCACGGCCGCACCCAGGTCGCGGTTGGTCGCCGCGACAATCCGGACCCGCACTTTGCGTTCTTTGACGCTGCCGACGCGGCGAATGATGCCATCCTCTAGCACTCGCAAGAGTTTCGCCTGCAGCATGGGTGCCAACTCACCCAGTTCATCGATGAACAGGGTTCCCCCATCGGCCATTTCGAACAGACCCGGTTTGGTCGCCACGGCGCCAGTGAACGCACCTCGCTCGTGGCCAAACAATTCGCTTTCGAGCAATGCGTCTGGCAACGCCGCACAATTGATCACAACCCAGGGCCGATCCGCCACGGAACTCTTGGCATGAATTTGCCGGGCAACCAACTCCTTTCCAGTGCCACTCTCGCCTTCGATCAAAACCGGCTTGTCGCTGCCCGCGATTCGGTCAATCAGGCTCGTGACCTCGCGCATGGCCGGCGAATCACCGACCATCGGTGGCCCCGAATGCTGGCGGCGAATCACATTCCGCAGCCTCTCATTTTCGCGTTTCAACGCGCCGGTTCGAGCCGCCTTGCGAATCAGCAACTCCAAATCCGACATCCGAATCGGCTTGGTGACATAGTCGATGGCCCCCGCCTTCATTGAGGCCACCGCCGTGCTGACGGTCGCGCCGCCGGTCAGCATCAACACCTGCAGGTGCTCATCCTCGTCGAGCAGCCTCGGTAGCAGGTCGACACCGTCGGTTTCGGGCATATGGACATCCAGAACGGCGACATCAAACTGCCGCGTTTTGACGACCGCGAGCGCCTCGCAGGCGGACCCAACCGATGCCACGTGATGGCCCATGCGACGGAAGTATTGAGCCGCCGATTCGCGAAAATCCTCTTCGTCGTCGACCAACAGCAGCTCGAGCGCCGTGGGTTCCTCATCGCTGCACGCTCGCGATCCGCTCGACTCACCAAGGTCTTGGGCGCCCCCCGAACCCGGTTGTCGTTTCGTCAGAGGCTGGGGCGGTTGCGTCATGCCGGTCGGCGCCAAAAGATTTCGGAGGATGAGGAAAATCTTGCGGGTTCCACCAAGCGAGTTCGTGAACTCGCGTTTTCGTACGGACCCCGCGTTTCGTGAATCTCGCAAGCAACAACTGCGCCAGGATCACGCACCTCACCGAACATCACATCCTAACTATTGATTCTGCTACGGTTTACAGCCAGTGATTTGCGGTACTGCCGCGGTCCGGTCAGGATCAGTGCTGGACGAGAATGTGTGCGTAACCGCACCAGCCCTACATGCCCTCGTGCCGGCGAAAATCATTTGTCTCCCTCGGCGGCTCGACGAACAGTTTCGGTTTTTCGAGCAATCGCAGCACGGCGCACACGCCGGGCTCGACACATTCGAGCGTGAGCGTGCCACCGTGACTTTCGACCAATCGACGTGCGATCGCCAGCCCTAAACCGGTTCCCCGCGGTCGTGTGGTGAAGAATGGCTCGAACGCGCGACTCACCGCTTGCGGCGACATGCCTGACCCAAAATCGCGGATTCGAACCTCGATACCTCGTGCGTTTCCAACCCAAATGGATGAAAACGCGATTTCGATCGTCGAATTTTCGGAGCTCGCTTCGATCGCGTTGTCCAGGAGGTTGCGAAAAACCTGTTCGGCGGCGAATGCGTCGAACTCGACCGCCATCGCGGCTCGCGTCGACCAACGCAGTGTGATGGACTTGGTCGATATGGCCTGGCCGATGTGGTCCCAGGTCTGGTCGAGCGCGGCGATCAGGTTGAGCGGTTGTGGTTCGAGTTGCACGGGCCGAGCGAATTGCAAAACTTCTTCGTAAAGGTGGAGCAGATGGTCGTGCGCCCGCTGAACACGCTGGACCAGTTTGACCGCCGAAGGTTGATTCTCCAGATCGAGTGAGAGGGTCTCGAGCGCCGTTTGGCTCCTTTGAAACGCGTTTCGACTCTCGTGTGCCAAGCCGGCCATCGTTTGGCCGATCGCGGCGAGCCGCTCGCTACGAACCAGAAGACGCTGCGCTTCGGTCAATTCGGTGATGTCTTGGCCCACGCAGAGTATCAGTGGCACCGATCGTGGTTGGGGCTGGCCGCCCACTGGCCTCACAGCGTCGTGGGCCTGCTTATCGATCTCCGCCATCTCGCCTGTGAACGGGCGTGCGTGCCAGCGAACCCGCCGCGGCG
>JBGTCJ010000346.1:0-5018 GCA_041748895.1 Pirellulaceae bacterium | reverse complement strand
GAAGCGTCCTTCGACTCGATGTTTTGAGCGTCAGTCGCTCGGGTCGATTCGTATGAGTCGATTTGCACGGGTTGATTTGCACGGGTCGATCTCCTTCTGACGATTGGCCGCCGAGATCTAGCACGACTCGGCACGATTCAGCCATTGAGGGAAACCGTTGTTTCGTTGAAGCGCGGCCAAGGGGTGCCCCACCGAGCCGGCAAAAAAGGTATGACGCGTAAGGTCGGCTGCGATTTTGTGACCATCTCCTAGGGAACCGGCGGTACGGTCGGCGGGCGCGAGCTAGGCAATGGAAGACGCGACGATTGAGGTCGAGCAAATCGGCCGATTCGCGTCTGACGAGAACTGCCCCGCGCCACGCTTCGGTTTCCGACCGTCCATGCCTAAGACCTCCCTCGATCCGTTCCAACCGGCGCTCGCGTTGGCCCCGGCTACCCCGATCGCGGCACCCGCTGAAGCCGAGCGATTGAGGGTATTGCATGTGGTCAACGGTGAGCACTTTTCGGGTGCCGAGCGTGTGCAGTCGCATCTCGGGCGTTGCCTCCCGGACTTTGGTGTCCGCGCCGACTTCGCCTGTCTCAAACCGGGACGATTTGCCGACGCCGTCGACGCCTCTCAGGGGCGATGGGGTGAGGCGATTCGCGTCAAGATGCGAAATCGATTCGACCTATCGGTCGCGAGGTTATTGTCGCGGCACGTGCGTGATGGCGGATATCGCCTGTTGCATGCCCACACACCGCGGGCGGCGATGGTTACAAGCATCACCTCGCGGCTATCGGGCGTCCCCTGGGTCTATCACGTTCACAGCCCCGCCACGAGTGATTCATCGAGGCGATGGAACAATTGGTTGAATGCGCAGGTTGAAGCTTGGTCCCTAAAGTCATGCTCGCACCTGATCACGGTTTCCGAGAGTCTGCGGAAGGCTTGTCTCGCTGCCGGTCACGCCGCCTCGCACGTGACGGTCGTTCACAACGGAGTCCCGGGCATTCGTTACCGGCGTGCCGAATACCCGCTGCCCGGCGGTCCCTGGACATTTGGCATGATCGCGCTGATGAGACCTCGGAAGGGTCTTGAAATCGCACTGCAAGCGATTGCCCAACTACGACAGGATGGATTCGATGCGTCGCTGCGGTGCATCGGTCCATTCGAATCGGTCGCATATCGCCAATCGATCGAGCGGCTGATCGACCGTCTCGGCATTGCCTCTGCGATCCAAATGGATGGATTCCAAGAGAATATTGGGTTGACCCTTTCGCAGATCGATGGGTTGTTGTTGCCGAGCCTCTATGGCGAGGGGCTTCCCATGGTCGTGCTCGAGGCGATGGCATCGGCGCTACCGGTCATTGCGACTCGCGTCGAAGGTACACCCGAGGCGATTCGCGATGGAATCGAGGGACTACTGGCACAACCCGGAAGCGTTGAGAGCCTCGCGGACCGAATGATCGAATTGATGACGGGACGCTTCGATTGGTCCCTGTTGGCCGAACGAGCCGCGCGCCGCCACGCGACCGCGTTCAGTGACGTCGCCATGGCGCGAGGTGTCTCGCAAGTTTACGACCGAGTCATGGGAACCAGCGATTCACCCACCGGCGACTACCGAATCGATGATTCGACCGCCGAGGCGATTCGCGTTGAATCGAACGAAAAGGGCAATGGCGTGCCGAGCCTCTGAAATCGGGTTTCGACCAACTGACATTGATCGGGCCTCAATCGATTGGCAGTCCACTGCCAGTAGCTAACGTCGTCTCGAATCAAGTTGGCCAATCTCGCGGCGTTGTCCTCCGCGCGCGGCGTCAACTGGGAGACGAGTAGTTCAAGGCGTGCTTTCTGTTCCGCGTCGAGCGACCGAGTGTTGAGCGTCGCCAAGCGTGGCAGGAGAGGCAAGCCGACCGAAAGTAGGTTTCGCTCCGCCTCGATGCGTGCGGCTCGCTTGGAAGAACCGAGCGCCTCGATCCAGGCAAGGAGGGTGGCATTTTCGATTTCGCCGTCGGGCACGGTCCAGGACTTATCGATCCGCTGCTTCAAATCAGCCAGAGAGATCGACTCGGCGAGCTCGGCCAGGTCCGCAAGGCGATAGGGGAATAGCATTTCGTTCAAAAGCGGCTCGAAATGCGTCGAAAACAGCTCGGGCTCGGCGGCTCGAAGGTGCAACCAGGTCGCGCACGACAATGGGCTGGCTGGAGTGCTCGGATTGGTTGACGAAGGCTGTGACGCGCGGGATCCGCGAGTCGCCGGGCCATCGGTCGCCCGAGAAAGTGACCGGGGTGCATTGGCGACGGAGGCCAAGTCGATCTGGGAGACTTCGATGCCGAAGTGAGGGGTCTGACGAGCGCGCACTCTGGATGAGGATCCCCGCTGCGACTCGATCGTCAACTCGCCGCGATCATTGACGTCCAGCAAGATGCTCTGGTCTTGATCGTGCCTCGTGTAATGCAGCGTCGGGTTGCCGCGACGACTGTCGACACAGAGCGTTTGCGTGCCGCCGTCTGAACCGGACGACGACTGCGACCCCTTTCGGTAGCGGACCTGGTCGAGTTCGATCCTGCCAAGGACCAGCTGGAACGCGACGGCGTCGTTTTGCCTTAGCAGGCATGGGGGTTTTGCGGGACGCGGTCCGTCAACCGTTCGGCAGGCGAGGATTTCCTCGGCTGCTAAGCGATTCAGCGGTGTCCAGTCCGTTCTGAAGGACAAGCCGAGTACGACGCAGATCAGCGTTGACCACCTCATCTCATTCCCCTTCCTTGCCGGCTTCGGCGTTCGTGGCGGGTAGCGATTGGTGGACAAGCCGGGCGGCCCACGGTCAGAGCAAACGCCCGACCAGTCCAAGAGATTGTTATCGGCCCATTCCCATTGCCCTCATGAGGCAACAGAGGCAACCGAGCCGATTTGGTCATCCCTCACGCCGCACGGTACCAACCTTGTCGCGAGATCAGCAAGATTACAATGGCAGAAACTATTGCGCGCCTTCCCGCGGCTTCACCTGTGGTACACTCGAGGCCCTTCGAGGCGTTTACAGGTGCTTCGACTTTCTTCCTGCCAGAAAATCCCACCCGGATCGAACCAACCATGACTGAAGCACGGTCGGCAACCACTGGCTTCTGCCTCGCGGTGTTGCTCGCGTGGCACGTCGTGCCTCAGACCTCTGGCCAGGCGCGTTCGGCCGACTCGGGAGTGGGTGCTGGTTCGGATGCTGGTTCTGGGACGGTCGTCGCGAATTGGCAGTTTGGGACTGAGGACTCATCGTCCATTCGTTTTCACGGCGGAGTTCAACGCGACCAAATCGGTCCACGTCCACCGGTGTTTCCCGACTTTAGCGAAGCCAATACGTGCATCTTTCTTGACGGCAATGGCGCTCGAGGGGCGATCGCGGACAGTGGCGACAATAGCCCTCTGGACTTCACCAATGGTGACACGATCACGGTCGAGGCTTGGGTCGACCCGCACCGCGTCAACTCGGGTCAGAACGTCTATGTGATTGGGAAAGGTCGCACGGGCAACCCAACGACGAGCAAAGACAATCAGAATTGGGCGTTGCGGCTGCGTGGGATCAATCAAAAGGTCCACGTCAGTTTCCTGTTCGCGACGAATCCGCCACCGGCGACCAATCGCAAGGATCAACACTGGCATCGCTGGACGAGTGACATCGGATTCGAACGGTTGTCGGGATGGCATCGGATCGCGGTGTCGTATCGATTTGGTGATCCCACGAGCATTCGTTGCTGGATTGATGCGGCAAAGTCCGCCGGACGCTGGGACATGGGCGGCGCCACGACTTTGCCACCGGTGGTCGATAACGATGAGGTTTGGATCGGTTCCGCCCTGGGTGGCAATCCCGGCAATAGCTTTCGTGGGATGATCGATCACGTCTCGGTGTTGCGAGGCGAAGTTTCCGACGACACGATGGCGGGGCGATTCCGGCGTGTCGGAGCGCCTGAGCCGAGCCAGTATGTCGAAGGGAGCGAGGTAAAACCGGAGTTGCCCGAGCTGCGAGTGTTCGAGGGGCAGGTCACGCTGACGGTTCGCGAGGGGCTGTCCAAGCACGACCAATTTCCGTCGCCGAGTGAGCTTTCCGCGCCGGTCCTCGACACATTAGGGGCCGCGTGGGGAACGCCTTATTTTTTTCTCCCCAGGCTTCCCTTTCGTTATGACGATGCGGGGGTTCGCGCATCTTGGAAACAGGCGGCGCTGGTCCACCTGGCAGCGGATGTCGACTTACCCGCCGGGCGATCGAAGTTGCTGTTGCGATCACGGGGTCTGACCCGGCTGTGGGTCGACGATCGTGTGGTGGTCACGACGCGTCCACATCAGGGATCCACCGATGGCCACAACCCGGTAGACCCGTTGCCCGCGCCGCCGGCGGCGGGTCACCGGATCGTGGCGTTCGGTGATCGCGAGACCATCGCCGAAATCGATCTGGCTGTCGCCGGTCGACATCGCGTCGTCTTGGAATCGATCGTGGGTGGAGCAAAATACCGCGTCGAACCAGGCGAGATGCTCGTGGGGCGCGTTTCCGACGATGGACAGAGCGTGGAGTGGTTGACGGCCGCGGGAAGCGGAGCACCTCGGCGGATGATCACGGATGAGGACTTTGCGGTCGTCGCAGAACATACCGCTCGATCGCTTGAAGAGTTCGATGCTCACATGCGTCGGGCGTCATCGACGGACGATGCGACATTCTGGAATGATCGTCGCGAGCGCGTAATCGCCTCGGCTTCCGCGATGCCGTTAGGGTCGGTGCCCGAAGCGACGAATGCCTCGGGCGATCATCCGATCGATCGTTTTTTGGTCGCCAGGCTTGAATCGGTCACGGCGCAGTGGCAACGCGATACTTCGCTCACGGCGACGGGTGAGGCGAATCCCGCAGCGATCATCGCTTTTAACGATCATGTCCTACCGCTCTTTCGAGAGCATTGCTTCCGCTGTCACGGCGACGAATCGATCGAGGGTGGTTTGCGGTTGACCTCGTTGACATCCGCCCTGCTCGGAGGCGACTCGGGCGAACCGGCCGTCGTTCCCCA
>JBGTCJ010000345.1:0-5883 GCA_041748895.1 Pirellulaceae bacterium | reverse complement strand
GTCTCCCTGCCCACCGAGACCTGGCGTTCTTGCATGGCCTCAAGCAGTGCCGCTTGGGTTTTGGGAGGGGTGCGATTGATTTCGTCAGCGAGCAGGATGTTGGTGAAGATCGGGCCCTGCACGAATCGAAAACTCCGCCGTCCCTGTTCGTCCTCGTCTAAGACCTGGGTGCCGGTAATATCCGACGGCATCAGGTCGGGTGTGAACTGGATCCGCTTGAATGTCACATCGAGGATATTGGCCAACGTGCTAACCATCAGCGTTTTCGCCAGCCCAGGGACACCTTCCAGCAGGCAGTGTCCTCGGGTGAAGATGGCAGCGAGCAACTGTTCGATGACGTCGTCTTGCCCCACAATGACTTTGGCCAACTCCAGCCGCATTGTCTGTTGATGTCCTGCGAATTCGCGAAGGACGTCACCAAGATTGCGCGGCTTGCCGCCTGCGGTGCCCGCAGTAGGATGGAGAGGCGGTGGGAGCGGGGCGGTCCGGGAGGCGGATGCGGCATCGGTCGCGGCGGAGGGAGCCTCAGCCTGCCGACCCGGTTTATCTTCGTTCATCGTCGTTCCGTCTTGGCTGGTTCTTTACGCCCACGAGACATTCATGGATGCCATTTCCCGACGCCAGTGTAAGAGTTTTGATCCGATCGAGTCATCCCTCGCGAATCTCCGTGGGTGGCTGATGCAGAGCGTGTCGGGAAGGTTCCCACGCCTTGCCCTCGCGTTAACGATCGCAGCGATCGGGACGGGCCGATTGATCGATCCGGCCCAGGCCCAGCCGGCGACGATCGATGCGGCGGCGGTCCAGCAGGCGATTGATCGAGGAATCGCTTACCTGCGTTCCACGCAAAATCCTCGTGGCGGATGGAAAGAGTACTCGGGTCAATCGTGCGGGTTGACTTCGCTTACCACATTGGCGTTGTTGACGGCTGGGGTGCCGCCTGACGACCCGACAATCGCCAAAGCGATCGCTTACCTGCGGGCAATCGAAGCCTCGGAAACGTACTCGGTTGCGCTGCAGACTCTCGTCTTTTGTCAGGTCGGAGCGCCCGCGGATCTTGCGCGGATCCGCCGCAACGTGGCCTGGTTGGAGAAGGAGCAGATGACCGTCGCCGAGACCAATGAGTCTCGTGCGGGCGGGTGGGGCTATGGCAGCGGGCGTGGCGGCGGTGATCCTTCGAATTCTCAGTTTGCCCTGCTCGCGCTGCAGGCTGCCGAGGAACGCGATGTCCCCGTCAGCGGCAAGGTCTATTCGCTGGCGGACGAGTACTGGAGGTCACGGCAAACGGCCGCCGGTGCCTGGGGCTACGGGGCGGGAGCACCGCCGACCGGCAGCATGACCTGTGCGGGAATTGCGTCGGTCGTGATCTGTCGCGGTCGACTCGGCACCGGGTCTTCGCGAGTCGACGGCACTCAGATCGTGTGCTGTGGCGGACAAGAGGATGCACGAGACCCCGTCGAGGCGGGCCTACGCTGGCTCGGTGATCGATTCAGCGTGCAGATCAATCCGGGCAACAGCGGTTCGTCGACGCTGTACTACTACCTGTACGCGATGGAGCGCGTCGGGCGAATGACAGGCCGTCGATTCATCGGCGGGCACGATTGGTACCGTGAAGGGGCGCAGCGGTTGATCGAGTTGCAGGACCAGTTCCAAGGTTTTTGGTCGGGCGTGGGTTTTGCCGAAGATGACCGCAACGTGACCACCTCATTCGCCCTGTTGTTCCTTGCCAAGGGCAAGCGGCAGGTCGTGATGGGAAGGTTGCGGTATGGCGAGCGGCGCGATCGTGACGACGGGCCTTGGCACGCTCACCCCGACGCATCGAGGCAATTGGTTCGACGACTGGAGCGTAATTGGGGCCGCGATTTGACGTGGCAAAATCCGTCGCTAGAGGGTGCCCGCGTCGACGACCTGTTGCAGACACCGGTGTTGATCATCAGCGGCGGCGACGCATTGGGATTTCGCGATGCGGAATTCGATCTGCTCAAGGACTACGTCGACCAGGGTGGGTGCATCCTATTCGAGGCCAACGCGGGGCCGGGGTGTGGCCCATCGGTTGAATTCGCGCGGAGTGTTCGCGAGGCTTGCGAGCGATGGTTCGGGTCGGTTCCGCTCGAGCCACTGCCGCCAACGCACCCCGTCTACACGGCCGAGGCCGACGTCAAACCCGACTTGATCGCGCCCGGGTTCCAGCTTTATGGCGTTCAGGCCTGCTGCCGTACGGCGGTGTTCTTCTCGCCCACGACGTTGACCTGCCGGTGGGAATTGAGTGATCCGACGGGGCGGGGTCGACCTTCCGCAGACGGTACCGGTAGAGTGGCGACCGTTGCCGACTCGCTCGAAACCGCCGCTCGGCTGGGCCAGAACGTGATCGCTTACGCGACCGGTCGGGAACTCAAGGACAAACTCGATTCACGACTGGTGATCCGTAGCTCGGCGGCGAGCGAAAGCCGGCGTGGTGTGATCCGGATCGGGCGATTGGCGATCGATGCAGGTGCCGAAGAAGCACGACGCGCCCTCCCAAACTTTGTTGCGATCGCGAGTGACCGCGTGCCGATCCGAATCGACATCGCCCAGGACGATGTGCCGCTGGATGCCGCGACGCTCGCGGATTATGCCGTGATCTGGATGCATGGGCGAAGCGATTTTGTGCTCGACCCCGGCCAACGACAGGAGCTGAAAACTTTTTTGGACCATGGTGGGATTTTGATCGCGGATTCGATCTGTGCGAACGAAGCGTTCGCGATCGCGGTCAGGCGAGAATTGGCCGCGATCCTCGGTGAGGGGGAGCTCAGGCCGCTGGCGGCGAGCCATCCCGCGTTCACCAGTGAATTTGGAGGCTTCGACCTTCGCTCGGTCACGATTCGTACGCCATCGCGAACCGGATCGGGCATGCGAATCGACCGTCGGCGAGGAAGTCCTCAGATTGAAGCGGCGAGCGTCGACGGTGTGACGTCAGTCTTTTTCTCACCGCTCGACTTGAGTTGCGCGCTCGAAAGCCAAAATTCGATCCAGTGCTCTGGATACGACACCGGCGACGCCAGCCGGATCGGGATCAATCTGATGCTCTACGCGCTTCAGCACTGAACGCTTCAGCTCCGAACGCCCTATTCATCGACGTCGGTCCACTCAGTCCATCGATCGAGCCATAGCAAGATCACCCCCCCGGCGACGGTTGACCCTGCCTCGAGCGCAGTCCACCAGACGGGCATCGCCGACTGCGTGTCGACGAGGGCCTGGAGGAAACCGAAGGCGACAATGGCGATCGCGAGAGGTGTGACCGCAGTTCGATAGCGGACCAAGTCGTTGGCAATGCCCAGAAGCAGGCAGCCGACGAAGCCATAGAGGAGCGACAGGTTCCGCGCGAGATAGAACGTGATTGGCTCGGCGGGAAACGGCGAGAAACCGATCGCCTCGGCGATCTCGACGATCCAGCTCGCGGGCATGACCGCCGCCAAGAAAGCAAGAAGCGACGTCGCACCAACCACTCGCAAAAAAAGGGGTAGCCATTTCGCTGCGATCATGGTTTTGCAGGGCTCGAGTTGGCGACGCGGGTCAAGGGCCTATAATGAATTGCCTGTACAAGGAGTTTCGGCGCCGTCCGACATTCTTTCAATCACCCCGCCACTCTCCAACCTGCGATGCGACCACCATGAATGCCGCACTGCGATTCGTCTGGGTTCCACTGGCCACCGTCTTGGCGATCAGTTGCCTCGGCCTTCCCTGGGTGGACCGAACTCATTCCGCCCCACCCACACCCAAACCGGGATCGAAACTCGTGACTGAATCGACGTCCAAGCAAGAAGCGGTCGCGACACTCGCCGGCGGATGCTTCTGGTGCACCGAAGCGGTCTTCGAGCACATGCGCGGCATTCAGGATGTCGTGTCCGGTTATATCGGCGGCCAGATGCCCAACCCGGATTACCAGTCGGTGTGCACCGGAAGGACCGGACATGCCGAGGCTGTCGAGATTTACTACGACCCCACGGTGACGACGTTTGAGGAATTACTCGAGGTATTCTTCAAAACACACGATCCCACCACGCTCAACCGACAGGGCGCCGATGTCGGCACCCAGTACCGCAGTGCCGTTTTCTATCACAATGAAGAACAGAAGCTTGCCACTGAGCAATTCATCGAGAAGCTAAACGCTTCCAAAGAGTTTCGCTCTCCCGTGGTGACCACGCTCGAGCCAGCGAGCCGCTTCTACCCGGCAGAAGAATATCACCAGGACTATTTTCGGAAGAACCCCAACGCCGCTTACTGCCAAGCCGTCGTAAAGAACAAGGTGAGGAAGTTTCAGCGAACTTTTGGCGACATGATCAAGCGGTAGCCCGCGGAATCAAGAAGTCGAATCGGCAGACGTCACCTTTGACGAATCGGTCAACGACGGAGGCAGCCGAAGCAGGAAGCAGGCGCCTCGTCCGAGGGGCGAGTCGATGGCTTCGATCGATCCATCGTGCTCACGAAGGATCTTTTCGCTGACCGGTAGGCCCAGACCCGTGCCTCGCGAACCCTTCCGCGACTCAAAGAGCGAGAAAATCTTGTCGCGGTCCTCAACGGCGATTCCTGGCCCGTTGTCGACCACCGCGATGGTGAATCCGGTCTCATCGTCGTAAAGCGTCGACACAATCACCCGACCTCTCGATCCGACCGACGAACCGCTCGTTTCATCCGCGTCGTCCGAGGGCTCGAGCTCGCTCGCGGCAAGCGCAGCGGCGGCATCGATCGCATTGGTGACGATGTTTAGCACGGCGCGATGAATCGCTTCGGGGTCGAATCGCCCGAGCGGAAGATTCGGCGCCGGTTCAAAATTTAGTGACACGTCGAGTTCCGCGGCGCGGGCCTGCATCAAATCGATCACGTCAGCGACGGTTTCGTTGAGATTGGCCTCAACTCGGTCCGGTTCCCGCTCTTTGCTGAACGTGAGCATGTCCATCACGAGATGCGATATCCGTTCCTGATTCCGATCGACGATTCGCCAACCCCGGCGGATCGCGTCGTGGTCGTCTCGTTTGAGTCCTGCTTCGATCAAATAGCTCCCGCCTCGCATCCCCTGAAGGATGTTCTTGATGTGATGCGATAGCGTCGCAATCGTCTGCCCCATCACGGCAAGCCGCTCGCTCTGAACCATGGCTGAGTAGTAATACGTGTCCTCAATCGCGAGCGCGGCTTGATGTCCGATCGCGGTCATGAGTCGAAGGTGTTCGTCGGTGAATCGCTCGCGGTACCCCGACTGAAGAATGCTGCCTGAGGACGTGTAGGTATCGACGTACATCGCGCCGACGACCGAATATCGCCCTTGCAGGGGGACGCAGAGCGCCTCGCGAACGCCGCCCTGGACAATTGACTGGGCCGCATCAAAACGCTGGTCGTCGCGGGCGTCGCTCGTGCGGACACCCTCCTTGCGATCCAGGACGTAGTCGAGGATCGTGCGGCTGATCGCGATTGGCGTCCGGGCAGCGCTCAGCATTTCTTCTTCGCCACGGCCCGGCGCATCTTCGCCACGGCCCAGGGAAGGCGAGCGTCGATCGCAACGGGCGGCCGGCCGGAGACGTTGCGACTCGCCATCGCGGAGCATGATGCACCCCCGATCGCCGGCGACCCAATCGAAAACGAGATTCAGGATTCGATCGAGCAATTCGGGGATATCGCCCGTTCGCCCCACGGCAAGAGCGGTCAAATACATCACTTCGAGACTCCGATCGCTCTCGCCCGCGGAGCTCGGCGGCGCGGCGGCACCCGAAACCGCTGCTCCGCCAAGCGAGGAGATGATTCTCGAGGCGTCGAGATGATGCGTTTGCGCGACGATTTCGACATCGTGCACCGCAGAAGCCCTGGAAGAGGCCACCGCGGTGTAAATGAAGAGCGTGCCCCCGATTTCGATGC
>JBGTCJ010000344.1:0-6470 GCA_041748895.1 Pirellulaceae bacterium | reverse complement strand
CCCCAATCCACGACAGGACGACTATCGCATCACCGCTTCGATCAAACTTCCCAGGATCACCGGATTGCGTTTGGACGTGATGCCGCACGACTGGCACACCGATGGAAAACTCAGTCGCGGGAAAAGCGGTGAGTTCATTTTGACGAACGTGAAATTGCAGGTGCGTCGAAGGGGTGCATCACAAGTTCGCGACATCGAGATCGCCAGCGCCGTCGCTGATGCCGAGCG
This sequence comes from Pirellulaceae bacterium, assembly GCA_041748895.1. Classification (GTDB taxonomy): domain Bacteria; phylum Planctomycetota; class Planctomycetia; order Pirellulales; family Pirellulaceae; genus UBA6163. The sequence goes on along the minus strand of JBGTCJ010000344.1, from coordinate 6,242 downwards.
AAATGCGAAATCGAAGCGGGCCTACGGAAACGTCGCTGACACGCTCGACGATGACCCAAGGAACGGTTGGACGGTCGCTTCGTCCGATTTGGCCTCGCCGCACGCTGCCGTGTTCGCCCTGAGTGAGCCGCTGGTCTTGGCCGACGATGAAGAGCTGATATTCGTTCTGATGCACCGATCGACCGAAGGCGATGCCAACATCGGTAGATTTCGTGTTTCCGTCACCGATCAGCCCGGTGAGGCGGTACGTTCGCTTGAAGCCATGCCGCTTGAACAGCTCGCCGCGCACGTCGGCGATCGTGTTCCCAGTACACTCCGCAAACGTCTGCTCAATCAGTTCCTGGAAGACCAAGACACCTACCAACGAGCTAAGCGGCAGCTGGACTTGGCTGAGCGTCAACTCGCCGGGGTGAAAAAGGCAACCGAGGCTCTGAGTGTGATGGTTTTGGCCGAGATGGATGAGCCGCGTGCGACGCACGTACTTCAACGTGGTGTGTGGGACCAACCGGGTGATCAGGTCTCACGCGCCGTTCCCGAAGCGATCCTGCCTTGGCCGATGGACGATAACGCGTCGCGGCTCGATCTCGCCCGCTGGATCGTATCGCCCGACAATCCGCTTACCGCTCGAGTGGTCGTGAATCAGCTCTGGCAAAACTGCTTTGGCGCAGGGCTGGTTCGCACGCCCGAAGATTTCGGACTGCAAGGCGAATTGCCGACGCACCCGGATCTGCTCGACTGGTTAGCCGTTGAGCTGGTTCAAAAAGACTGGGACCTACGTCACATCCTCCGACTGATCGTGACCAGCCAAACTTATCAGCAGGACAGCGCCGTGACACCGGAATCACTCGAACGTGATCCCGAAAATCGGTTACTGGCTCGCGGGGCACGATTTCGATTGCCGAGCTGGATGATTCGCGATGCCGCACTACGATCCGGAGGGCTGCTCAATCCGATCGTCGGAGGCCCGCCGGTGATGCCTTACCAACCGGAATCGGCCTGGACAGAATTGTTCATGGGGCGATTTCAGTATGTGCCCAGCCAGGGTGACACGCAGTTCCGACGAACGCTCTACGCATTCTGGCGACGCTCGATCGCGCCGACCTTCCTGTTTGATGCGGCTCAGCGTCGTGTCTGTGAGGTGCGAATGTCCAGCACCAACACTCCGCTTCAGGCGCTAACCCTGCTGAACGATCTGAACAGGCTTGAACCGGCTCGCGAATTAGCTAGGCGGGCCGTTTCCGAATCCTCGAGCCCACCAACGAGGCTAGAAACCATCTTCCGTGCCGTGTTGTCACGCAGCCCGAGTGTGGAGGAACTTCGGGTGCTCACGCGGGAACTCGAAAGGGCGCTCGAACACTATTCCGATAGCAATGACGCAACGGCGTGGCTGACATTTGGCCAACCAGAGCGGCAAGACTTGAGTCACGCCCACGAGGTAGCGGCCTACCTCGTGGTTGCCAGCCTGGTGATGAATCTAGATGAGGCGATCACGCATGAATGATTTCGGATCAGGCGTCAACGACGAAGCCGTTCGTTTCGCAAGGCGGTATTTTCTCGGCCGCTGTACCGGCGTCGGCCTGGGCGCGATAGCACTGGGATGCATCGAGGGCGCAGGACCAGCACGGGGGGTTGCACCAACCGTCAACCCCTCCTCGCAAACGCACGCGTCGCCGATCGGCTTGTCGACCTTGCCTCATCACTCGCCTCGAGCCAAACACGTTATTTTTTTGACGCAGTCTGGTGGGCCGTCGCAGCTTGAGCTGTTTGACCACAAGCCGAATCTCATCAAGTGGGCCGGAGAGGAATTGCCGGACAGCGTTCGGCAGGGCCAGCGACTAACGACCATGACGTCGAGTCAAAAGCAACTGATCATGCCGGGAATTACGCGGTTTGGTCGCTACGGACAGAGCGGCGCGACCCTCGGCGAATGGTTGCCTCATCACTCGGCGATCGCCGATGAACTCTGTTTCATCAAGTCGATGGTTACCGATGAGATCAATCACGCGCCGGCAATGACGAAATTTCTGACGGGACACCAGTTGCCGGGCCGGCCAAGCATGGGAGCTTGGACGAGCTATGGCCTGGGCAGCGTGAACCGCAACCTGCCCGATTACCTCGTGCTGATCTCCAAAATGAAACGCCCGAGTGACCAGCCTCTTTACGATCACTATTGGGGTAGCGGATTCTTGCCGTCTCGATTTCAAGGGGTCAAGCTTCGCAGCGCCAAAGATCCGGTGTTGTACCTTCGGGATCCTGACGGCCTACCGCGCGAGCTGCGGCGCGGGATGCTCAATGGACTTGCCGAATTGAATCAGATGCGTTTTGAGAGAACGGGCGATCCCGAAATCGAAACACGAATTCGCCAATACGAAATGGCGTGGAGGATGCAATCGAGTGTTCCCGAATTGAATGACCTGAGCGACGAACCCGAATCGACCTTCGAACTGTACGGCCCCGATTCGCGTCGTCCCGGGACCTACGCGGCCAATTGCATTTTGGCTCGTCGATTGGTCGAACGCGGCGTTCGATTCGTTCAGTTGTTTCATCCTGATTGGGACCATCACAGTCGGCTGCCGTCGTGGTGCACGGCGCGATGTCGGGACACCGACCAAGCGAGTGCGGCTCTCGTGACGGATCTGAAACGCCGCGGCCTGCTCGACGAAACTTTGGTGCTTTGGGGCGGCGTGTTTGGGCGCGGCGTCGCCGGACAAGGGCAGTGGGACAGTCCCGAGGCTGGGCGTGACCATCATCCGAGATGCTTCACGATGTGGATGGCCGGTGGCGGCACCCGGCCGGGAATCAGCTACGGTGCGACCGACGACTTCAGTTACAACGTGGTCGAAAATCCCGTCCACGTGCGTGACCTGCACGCGACCGTGCTTCACTTGCTCGGGATCGATCATCAACGATTCACGTATCGCTTCCAAGGTCTCGATTTCAAGTTAACCGGCGTGGAGGACTCTCGCATCGTCTCCGACATTCTCGCGTGAGATCTGGGCTGGAAAATTCGCGAGCGGCAAAACACCGGCGTCCCGCCCGGTGCGGCGGCGGGGTTCATTGGGAGCGTTCCGCGCTGCGCGCGGAACTGGCCTGCAATTCGGACTGAAGGCGCTCCCGCAACTGCCGCGTCAACTGCGGTAGCTCGGCACTCAGGTTGTGAGATTCGCCCACGTCGCTATCTAGGTCATAGAGCTCGTCGCGGTTGTCTTCGTCGAAATGGATCAGCTTGTAGGAACCGAGCCGAAGTGCCGAATGCGGGCGGGTCTGGCTGGTGACAAAGTCATTGATGCCAATCGAACTCGGCGCGTCCCGAAATCCTTTTTCCGGGTGGTAAAACGGGAAATGCCAAATCAGCGGTCGAGGGTCCAGGACCTCTTGCCGCGAGTCGAGTAGCAGCGGAGCGAGACTCATGCCATCGATCGGCGTTCCTGAATCTAATGTCGCGTCGGCAAATTCGGCAAACGTGGGCAGTAGGTCACAGCCATGCACGCGCGTCACACGAGACGTACCGCTCGCGATCTTTCCTGGCCAGCGCGCGATCAAGGGGACACGGATGCCTCCTTCGTAAAGGTTCCACTTGCTGCCACGCAGCGGTCCGTTGCCGGTGTGATTGGGATGACCGCCGTTGTCCGACATGAAGACCACGAGTGTTGTCTCGGCAAGACCCTGCTCGTCGAGGACTCGAAGCACACGCCCCACTTGATGGTCGAGCGTCTCGACCATGGCTGCGTACGCCACTCGATTGTCAGGGACATCCGCCGGCAATTGCTTTCGGTACCGATCCAGTAGCCATCGGCAACGGGTGTGGACCGGATCGTGAACGAAGTAATGCGACCAGTAGAGAAAAAAGGGCTCCGAATGGCTTTGTTCTAAGAACTCGATGACATGGTCGGTGAGCGAGTCCTTTGGGTATTCACCCTCGTTCAGAGAGAGATCTCCGCGGTCACCACGTGGGTAGTATGAGTAGGGGTGGCTGCCGAAATCCGCGTTTCCTGTGGAAAATCCTTGCTGCAGCGGCCCATGTGTCGGCGACCAGCCGAGATACCCATTGTGGTGCTGGTTGAGATGCCATTTTCCGAAGAATGCGGTGCGGTACCCCGCCCCTGCGAGCACCTCGGCAAGCGTTGTTTCGGCTAAGGGCAAATTGGTCGGATAGGACGGCGCCTGCAGCGGCTGCCCGAGGTCCTGCCTGCCGTCTCCGTCCTTCGTGACAAACTCGAAGTGCAGGCGTGCGGGTGTTCTTCCGGTCAGGATCGCAGCCCGCGAGGCCGAGCAGATGGGGGCCGGGGCATACGCTTCGTCAAAACGCATTCCTGAACGTCCCAGCTGATCGATATGGGGCGTTTGGTGGTACGCATGCCCAAAGACACCCAAATCGCTCCATCCGAGGTCGTCGGCAAGGATAAACAGAATATGGGGTCGATAGGCCTCGCCGGCTGTGGCATCCCGCATCCCCATCAAGGTGAGTAGCGTCAAGAAAACTAGACTTATGGCCGGCTTCATAACGGCTCCCGTGTTGTGCGTCGGCTGAGATGGAATGGGCATTCGCGCCCGGAGAAGAGTTTCGCATGTCATCCCTCGGGTGCAAAGCGAACTCCGGAAACTCGGGCGCGACTCGACGACGCCCCCTCCGCACCCTTGATCATCTCGCCCGGCCACCCAAAATGATCACACAGCGTTGCTCGCAGAGTGCCGCGTCGACCCCCTTCCGACAATCCCAACGCGATTTTGCAGTCAACTATGTTTTTCGAGACCCGCGGCATCCAAGGAACGATCGGCGACGTCGACGTCTTGTTCCACGATGGGCTCTACCACTTGTTCCATCTTGTGCTACCCAACCACGATTTCATTGCCCACGCCGTTAGCACCGATGGACTGAATTGGCGGCGCGTCTCTAACGCGCTCTTCATCGGCGATCCCGGCAGTTGGGATGATCTGATGCTGTGGACCATGCACGTTACGCCTGACCCACATCAAGACCGTCGTTGGCGGATGTTTTACACGGGAATCTCACGTCGCGATCACGGCAAGTACCAGCGTCTTGGAATGGCCGTCAGCGACGATCTGTTTCATTGGCGAAAAACGCCTGTTCGCTGGGATGCTGATCGTGGAACGAGTGACCCCGAGCTCGTCAAAGCCGCGCTTCGAAAAAGTCGATGTGATGTCGCCGATAGCCGCCACGCGATGTTTTCAGCGGAAAGCGGATTTCCGCTCGAACCCGATCCGACGCATTACGAAGCTTCGCTCGACGAGGGGCGTCATTGGGTCAGTTTTCGAGACCCTTTCTTTTTTCATGACGGGAAGGACGGATGGCTGCTGGCGTCCGCTAGAGTCCGCACCGGGCCGATCGTCCGTCGCGGCTGTGTCGCATTGATGAAGGAAGTCGCACCGAATCAGTTTGAGGCCCGGTCACCGCTGCATCATCCGCGCCTCTACGACGACATCGAGGTACCCAATTTGATGGTTATCGACGACGACCACTACCTCATTGGCAGCATTCGTGAAGACGCCAAGATTCGTTACTGGCACACCGACAAAATGGAAAGCCGCTGGATGAGCTATCACGACAACGTGCTGCTTCCGCAAGGCAACTACGCAGGTCGCCTGTGTCGCGACGAGAAAGGGTGGCTGCTGTGGAATTTCTACTCGCTAAACCTGGCAGACCGCACGGCAGAAAACTTGATGCCACCTCCCAAACGGTTGGTCAAGAATGAGCACGGACTGTTGCGTGCGGTCACTTTTGAGGGGATTGGCGACTACGTGCGAGAGTCTCTTGATGCTCATTGCATTCATCGCTTGATCGACGATGCGGGGTCGCAACTCGAGCATTGCCTCGTCGACGGGGATCATCTCAAACTCTCGTGCGGTGGCGCATTTCAAGCGTTCGTTTTCGATAAGGCACTCGATCATTTTCGATTGCAAGCAACGTTGCAGATGCAGGGTTTTGGCAAGTGCGGTTTGTTGTTTCGTATCGACCCCCAGACGCGCGATGGATACTACCTGTCGCTCGATTTGCTCAAGGGCGTCGCCCAGCTACGAGCGTGGGGCACGGGTGAAGATGGCAGCGGCGAGAATATGATGCAATTTCAGCCCTTGCAGTCAGGCTTCTGGTACTCCGCGATTCGAACCGGCGCGGCGGTGCAATTGATCGCCTTTGGAAGTTACATCGAGTTGTCGGTGGACGGTCGAGTGGTGTTGTCGTTGGCTGACCAACGCTTCAAGACTGGCCAAGTCGGCGTGTA
>JBGTCJ010000343.1:0-10335 GCA_041748895.1 Pirellulaceae bacterium | reverse complement strand
CAGCGACCAACCCGCGATAAGCATCGAGCTGCGGCGGCGGGGTGATTTGCCCGAGGGTCACGACCGCCACGGGCAACGCCGGTCCAGGCGCTGCCTCCGCAGCACTGCCCCAGGCATCCGCCCGCGCTTGAAGTCCAAACAGCTGCGTCATCGTCAGCAACAGCAGCGACACAGCGGTGAGCGCGATGAGAAACATCCATCCCTGGCGCGAGACACGCCCGGTCCGACACGGGCGGTCACGACCGTTTATCAAGGCCACGGGGTGTCCGATGGGTTCACGGGGCATGTCAAAGAGTTCACAGGGCATTTCAAAGTGTCGGTTCATTTTCACGCTCACGATCGGCTTGAACCCGTTGGATGAGATGCTTCCGCACCTGGCCGATCCATGCCTGATATCGATCCGCCTGGTACAGCGGCCTCCACCGCAATCCGTCAAGCATTGCGTTGCAATTGCGGCGAATCGCTCGCCGCGCATCCTCAATGCCGATAGCCGCCAATGAAGGACTCGTGGCCTCAAGGGTCAATCCGCCGAAAACGAGTGACCAGAGACCGAGCACCACGTCCTCCACCTTCTGATCGGGCTCGAGTTGGAGATCTCCTGCCATTGACGCCTCGCGAATCACCCCAGCGACCGTCAACATGCAACGACCTTCGCAACCCGTCAGCACTTCCTGACGACGCGGTGACGTTTTCTCGAGAACATTTTCATGTCGAATCAAATTCTCCATGTGAAACATCTCGGGGAAATGGTCCGCGTAGATTTCGCACGCGATCCCGACCGCGGCGACTCGGTCACGCGAATTTCCCGGCATCGCGATCGCTTGTTGGAACAGCGACAGTCGCCGCTCCACCGCCTTCACGGCCAGCGCGAGAAGAATCTCTTCTTTATTGGCGAAATGGTTGTAAATCGTTCCCTTGGCCGTCTGGATCTGCTCGGCGATCGCATCCATGCTCAGCGCCGACAACCCCCCCGATGCCAAGATTGGCAGCGCCAAGTCGAGAATCCGTCGCTCGCGGAGGCGAATCGCCCGCTGTTTTGGGGAGAGGGTATGCATCGCCAGAGTTTATGACGGCATGTCACTTTTGACAAGACGTCAGAAAAAAAATTTGTTCCCTGCAATTTGCATTCGCGTGCCAATCTTGCGGTGTCGGTCTTGGAGGCGATGGCATGGGAGGGATAATGTCCTCGATCGGGCCCCGCCTCGAACGCAACGACTCGCTGCTTTGCCCGCCCCCCACGTTCAGGAGCCCTGACCCTGCAGACCGCAAACTCGATCATTGGTGGCGGCATCATTGGATTGGCAACCGCCCTGCGATGGCAGCGAGAAAATCCAGGTCAGCCGGTTGTCGTGCTCGAGGCCCAGCGTGAGGTGGCTGCCCACCAAAGCGGTCACAACTCGGGGGTGCTGCACAGCGGAATTTACTACCGGCCTGGCTCGCTCAAGGCGGTCGCTTGTCGCCAAGGTAAGGCGGCGATGGAGGCGTTCTGCCGCGAGGAATCTGTTCCTTTTGAGCGCTGCGGCAAAGTGATCGTCGCCACCACGGAACCAGAAATCGGGGCGTTGGAGACGATTCAGAGACGGGGTATCGAGAATGGGATCGCGTGCCAGTGGATCCACAGTGACCAATTGCGACAACTCGAACCAGCGGCGGCCGGCGTCGCGGCGTTGCACGTCCCCGAGGCGGGCATCGTCGACTACCGAGAAGTCTGCCTCGCCATGCGGCGGGTGATCGAAAGGGAAGGGGGAAAGGTGTTGACCGATGCTCGTGTGTGTCGCGTTGATGTCTCGTCGGGGTCGGTCCGCTTGACGTATTCAACTTCGCGAGGCGACCGCGGGATCGTCGAGTCGCCGCAGGTGATCAGTTGTGCCGGGTTGCAGTCGGATCGCATCTTGCAGCTGTGCGGCGGAACACCTTCGGCCCGGATTGTCCCTTTCCGCGGCGAGTATTACGAATTAATCGAAGCGAAGCGGTCTCTGTGTCGCAATCTTATTTACCCGGTACCCGACCCGTCGTTTCCTTTTTTGGGGGTTCACTTCACTCGCATGATAGGCGGAGGGGTTGAGTGCGGCCCAAATGCTGTGTTGGCGTTGGCACGCGAGGGGTATCGATGGCGTGACATCAGCGCTCGCGATTTGGCGGAGACTTTGAAGTTCGGCGGCTTTCGGAAGCTGGCGAGGAGGCATTGGCGAATGGGCGCGGGGGAGATCTGGAGGTCGGTCAGCAAATCCGCGTTTGTGAATGCCTTACGTAAACTCATTCCGGCAATCCGTGCGGAGGACCTCACGCGGGCGAGAAGTGGTGTGCGAGCCCAAGCGGTGGCAGCCGATGGGTCGATGATTGACGATTTTTGGATCGAGTCGACTGATCGCGTGATTCATGTACTCAACGCCCCATCGCCCGCCGCCACGGCTTCGCTGGCGATCGCCGACCGGATCGTCGCGATGCAGGCGGCAGGAACCTCGCGCGCGGGCCACTGAGCGGCATCTCGAGATTTGCCATGGGCCGCCGCCGAGGCGAAATCGCTTGTTTCTCGCATATTCAATCGCTACAATAAGGGTCCCTCCCCACACTGCTGGGCCCGTTCAGCGCCCCGCAGCCCGCCTTCCCAAGACGAAAATGTCTGCTTTGTTTGCCCGCTGGTTCGTACCGAAAATTCTTGCGCTCATCACGATCTCGCTCTGGGCGGGTGTTTCCACGCGCGCCCAGGGTGGCGACGGTGATCCACTTGCCGACGCGTGGCCCGGTGGCGGTTGGGCATTGATTGAGCAGTACTGCATCGATTGTCACAATGCCGACGTTCAAGAAGCGGAGCTCGATCTCTCTTCGTTTGAGCACTACGAGTCGGCGCAGGCCAACATGATGGTCTGGAACCGAGTCCTGCAAATGGTTCGATTCGGCGCGATGCCGCCGGACGATGTTGATCAACCGAGCGAGGCCGAGCGGCGGACGTTGGCCGATTCGTTGGACCGCGCGATCTACAACGTCTCTTGTGATCTGCGACCCAAAGCGGGACGCGTCACGGCGCGTCGTCTGAATCGAGCTGAGTACCAGAACACCATCCGTGACCTTTTTGGCATGCGGATTCCTGTCTCCGACGACTTTCCGTCGGACGATGTGGGGGGCGGCTTCGACAACAACGCCGACGTACTTTCGATGCCACCGATGCTGTTGGAAAAATACTTCGACGCCGCGGAGCGGATTTCAACGACTGTCGTCTTTGATCCTGCAACGCTTCAGCCCGAGCAGATTGAACGGGCCGGTGATGGGATCGGGGTTGTGGGTGAGTCGGTCACTGAGTCGTTTTACGGTCGGCTACTCACGGAGGGTAGCTTCGCGTGGATCGAGTTCGATTTGGCAAAATCGGGCAAGTACGAAATACGACTTCAAGGCGGAGCGGGAACCGACGATCGCCTACCGCTGCCTTTCGCCGTCTACGATGGTCAAGGAAAGCCGCTGCACGTCGGCTCGTTCACAGACTCTTTTGAATCGAGCAAAGGTCAGACGATCCGATTCTCACGAGAGTTCGCTGAGGGTCCTCAAACTTTGATCGTGGCGGCACTCGATCGCGCGGTCGATGATTTGGCTGATGCTGTCCCTTTTCCGCATTTAGACAAACTCGACGATGAGCAGAGGAAGCTGCATCGCGAACAATTTGGCAAGGGTCTTACGGTCGACCGGCGCTACGACAAGAAAGCCATGCAGATGTTGATCCGCAAGTGGAATGTCGAAGGGCCCACCTCACTACGTGCCGAGGACCAACCGCGGGGGCAGGATGCGGTGATCGCTCGGACGCCGAAAACGGACCGTGGGCGTTCCTCTGAGTCGGAGGTGGAGAAGGCCGCGATCGAGAGCTTGGCTCCGCTGATGCGACGAGCGTTTCGTGGTCCTGTCGATGAGGCGGTGGTGAAGCGGTACGCGGGATTGGTTCGCCAGGCCGTTGACCGTGAGCAGAGTTTTCACCGGGGAATGCAAATCGCGATCAGCGCGATACTCGTATCACCGCGATTCCTGTTTCGTGTTGAAACGGCTGACGATGATGCGAAACCGGACGAAGATGGCGCACACCGATTGAACGATTTTCAGTTGGCAACGCGACTTTCCTACTTCCTGTGGAGCACGATGCCCGACGACGAGCTTCTCAAATTGGCCGAGGAGAATCGTCTTCGTGACCCTGCCGAACTGCGGAAGCAGGTCGAGCGAATGCTTCTCGACGAGCGCGCCCGCTCTTTGGCCACCGAGTTTGCGTCCCAGTGGTTTGGGCTTCGAAATTTGGAAGGGATCGAGCGAGACAATCAGAAGTTTCCGCACTACGACGAGGCGATCGTCGAGTCGATGGCCGAAGAGACGCGGCAGTTGTTCCTCCATATCCTTCGCGAAAATCGCCCTGTCGGCGAATTGCTCAGCGCCGACTACACCTTTGTCGACCAGAGGCTGGCTGATTTCTACGGCTTGTCGAAGGAGCGAGACCCTGATTCCATTCCGCTTGAAAATGGATTTTCCCGCGTTTCGCTTTCGGGTACCCCGCGCCGTGGCGTTTTGACGCACGCCAGCGTCTTGACGCTAACGAGCTTCCCGACGCGAACCAGCCCCGTGCAGCGGGGAAAGTGGATCTTGGAAAACGTGCTTGGAACTCCGCCGCCAGAGCCGCCGCCGAACGTACCGGAACTTGAGGCGACCAAGACCGCCGCGGCGGGCGCCACGGTCCGAGAGCAGCTCGCGTTGCATCGAGAGAACCCGTCCTGTGCCTCCTGCCACCGTGTGATGGACCAGCTCGGGTTTGGGTTTGAACAGTTCGATGCGATCGGCCGGTACCGTGAGGATGCTCAGCTTGATGCGAGCGGAGAACTCCCTGGCGGTCGAACGTTTAATGGAGGAAAGCAACTTGCCGAAATCCTGCAAAAGACCGAGTCGACCCGCTTTGCGTTGACGGCTGTTGAAAAGTTGTTGGGGTTTGCATTAGGCCGAGAACTTTCACCCGACGACCGCTGCGTAACCGAAAAAATGGTGAGTGACTGCGAGAAGGGTGATTATCCCCTCGCCGATCTTGTTTGGCAGGTGGTTTCTAGCCGCCCGTTCCAGTATTTCCAGCCCGAAAGGAAGGACGACAATGTTCAGCCGTAATTTAGCCCACGAGGCAAACCGTGGCGTTGGCTCAAGCGGCGCTCAGCCGCAGCCAAAGCTTGGCAGACGAACGCTCCTTCGCGGTCTTGGAATCGCGATGGGCCTGCCTGCTCTGGAGTCGTTGACACCGGTGGTCCGTTCGGCTTCGGCCTCCGCGACTGCTGGCGGTGTCCCTGGGGCACCGGTCCGGATGGCATTTCTGTTCGTGCCCAACGGCGTGATCGTTCCCAATTGGACACCCCAGGGCCAAGGTGAGGATTGGCAACTTTCGCCGACACTTCAATCCTTGAAACCGTTTCAGTCCAAACTGAACGTGATCGGTGGGCTCGCTCACGACAACGGTCGTGGAAAGTCCGACGGCGCCGGCGATCACGCGCGTGCGGCGGCAACCTACTTGACCGCCTCGCGGCCTGTGAAGACCTCCAGCCGAGTTCAACTGGGCATTTCGGTTGATCAGATCGCCGCTCAGCAGATTGCCGGGCAAACACGATTGCCGTCGATCGAATTGGGGTTAGTAGCCAGCCGAAACGCGGGAAGTTGTGATTCGGGCTACAGCTGCGCGTACTCCTCCAATATTTCCTGGCGCAGCGAGACACAACCGATGTCGAAGGAGACGCAGCCTCGACTTGCTTTCGAGCGTCTTTTCTCGACGGGTGATGCGCAAACGCGGCGGGAAAGAAACCTGGTTCGTCAAAGCGTTCTCGATGTCGTTTCGGAAGACGCACGCCGGCTGATCAAGAAGGTGGGCGACACCGATCGCCGCAAGCTCGATGAATACTTCTCCGGTCTGCGTGAACTCGAAATGCGAATCGCGAAAACGGAGGAGCAGGACCACGCGGCTCTGCCCGATATCGATGTACCTTACGGCCGTATCGATGCGTTCAAAGAGCACTCGCGTTTGATGTTCGACATCATGACCGTGGCTTTCCAAACCGATGCGACTCGAATCGCCACTTTCATGCTCGATAACGCCGGTGGGAACCGCAGCTACATCGACGTCGGTGTGAAGGAGTCGCATCACGGTTTGAGCCATCATCGCAACGACCCTCAAACGGTAGAGAAGCTGACGAAGATTGATGAATACCTGGTTCAACAGTACGCCTACTTCCTCGAGCGGCTCGATTCGATCGAGGAGCCCGGCGGTGGCACGCTGCTGGATCATTCAATGGTTCTCTACGGCAGCGCGCTCAGCGATGGAAATCGTCACAGCCATGACAACCTTCCGATCGTTTTGGCGGGCAGCGCGAGAGGCCAATTCAGGACGGGTCGACACATCGTCTGCGAACAGGAGACGCCAATGGGTAACCTCTTCTTGAGCATGCTCGACGCCATGGGAACGCCGGCTCAGTCGATCGGTGACAGCAGCGGTCGTTTGACGGCGTTGGCGTGAGGCGGCGTCCTACGCGACCCCGGGAGGTTTTGTTAGGGTATGGCGGTTGACAAAGGTATCCGCCACCGCCTCCCTTTCGGTCACCCCAACCCATGATACGCACGCGATTCGCGCCCAGCCCGACCGGTTACCTGCATATCGGTGGTGTCCGAACGGCGCTCTTCAATTGGTTGCTGGCTCGTCAGTCCGGAGGTCAATTCATCCTTCGAATTGACGATACGGACCAGCAGCGGAATGTGGCTGAGGCGCTGGCCCCGATCCTTGAAGGTTTCCGCTGGTTAGGTCTGGATTGGGATGAGGGCCCCGACGTGGGTGGGCCACACGAGCCATACTTTCAATCGCAGCGTGGGCAACAACACCAGGCGGCCGTCGAACGCCTGATCCAGAGCGGGCACGCGTACCGCGACTATGCCTTGCCCGCGGAGTTGCAACAGCTTCGCGAGCAAGCCGAGCGTGATCGTGTGGCCTTTGTCTACAACCGCCGCTGGATGGCCACCGATGACGCTCAAGCCGCGGTGTTCGAATCCGAGGGTAGGCAGCCCGTCGTTCGGCTTCGCATGCCCAGAGAGGGTGAATGCGTGATTGAGGACTTGATCCGTGGTGAAGTCCGTGTGCAGTGGGCGAGCGAACAGGATCATGTCATTCGCCGCGCCGATGGGACCTGCCTCTATCACCTTGCCAGTGTCGTCGACGACCATGACCTCGAGATCACACACGTCGTGCGTGCCGAGGAGCATTTGCCCAACACGCCGCGACAGATTTTCATTCTCGAATCACTCGGTTACGCGCGTCCGGTCTACGCTCATCTGCCGTATGTGGCAGAACCCGGTGGAACCGCCAAGCTAAGCAAACGGAAGTTGAAACAGTACCTGAAGAACCATGACTTTTCCGCGCTCATGAAGCACGGAGAACAGATCGCGTCGCGGGCACAATTGCCGCACGATGCGGAGACCTTCAATCCGGTGATTGTCGACTTTTATCGTGAGATCGGATTTCTCCCCGACGCGATCCTCAACTACTTGTTGTTGGTCGGTTGGTCACTCGATGGAGAGCGGGAGCGATTTACGATCGATGAAATGATCCACCACTTCTCACTGGAGCGAGTCAATCGCGCCCCGGCGAGCTTTGACCCTCAGAAATTGACCTCAGTTCAAGCCTCTCGCATGGCCGAACTGGACGTCGACTCGAAGACCGATCTGGTGATGCGTTTTGTCGAATCGGCGGGTTGGCTTGGCGGCGCGAACGATCGCGACCGAGTTGCATCTGTCGTGGCCGCTGCGGGCGAACGCATCAAATTTGCCGGGGACATCCTCGATTTCGATTACTGCTTCGTCTCGGTCGATGAATTGATTTATGACGAGAAGGCATTCCAAAAACGGATTTCCAAGGCGGTCGAAGCGCCGGGACTTTTGGCCGCTTTTGCCTCGACAATCGATACCATCGCGCCATTCGATTCGAGCGCGATCGAATCGGCGCTCCATGAATTCTGTGATCGCCAGGGCATTGGGATCGGACAAATCATCCACGCATTGCGAGTTGCGGTGACGGGAACCGCGGCGGGCTTCGGGATGTTCGAGACACTCCAGTTGCTGGGCGCGGAGGAATCCAAATTGAGGATTCAGCGTGCGATCGAGCACTGCACCACTTGCTAGTAATCGCTCGGCTATAATGCGGATCGCGCGGTGAATGACTTCGTCCCTCGTCTAGTTTTCTGAGAGCGTTTCAACATGCGACCGTCTTTTCTATGGTTGGTTTGGGGGTTGAGCTCGGCCTTGGGGACATTGGGATTTGCCCAATCCTCGCCGACGTCATCGGCCGACGACCCCGTGCAGTCGCGTAAAACGGTTCTTGTCTTGGGGGACTCCATATCGATCGGTTACACACCCTCGCTGGCCGAACAATTGGCCGATATCGCCACCGTGGTGCGTCCCATGATCAATGACAACCGAGCCGAGAATTGTTCGGGGACTCGGAACGGTGTCGTCAAGGTCGATGAATGGATTGCGCGGTTCGACAGCGCCGACGTGATCACCTTCAACTTCGGACTGCATGATCTCAAACGCGAGAGTCGGGACCAGCAGGGTCGCGCGGTCGCATCGAATGACTCGTCCGATCCACCTCAATCGGATCCCGAAACGTATCGAAAGAATCTGCTCGAGATCGTGAAGAAGCTCGAAGCAACGGGAGCCAAGCTGTTCTTTGTGACGACAACGCCGGTACCGCCTGGTGGCGTCCGACCCCATCGCGACTTCGGCGACCCCTTGCTTTACAACGGGATTGCCCGCCAAGTCGTTGAGCCCCGGGGCATCGAGGTCATCGATTTGAACGCTATCGTTTCGGAGAACTTGGACTGGATGCGTCCCGCAAATGTGCATTTCACGCCGGAGGGTTCGCAACACCTTGCGGCAGCGATCGCCAAGCCGGTACGAGAGGCGTTGGAGAATCTCGATCAGGCGCGGCAGACTCAGGTCGATCCGGAGGATGCCCCATCTTGGACGGCCGACCCCGTTGTCGTCGCCAAGAAAAGCCAAGCGGGTCCATACAATTACGACGAAACGAAAGTCCCTTCGATCGCCCTTCCGGATCCTCTCGTGATGTCGGATGGTCGTTCAGTCGGGGCGGAGCAGTGGCAGGCTCGTCGTGAGGAGACTTTGGAACTGTTCCGCGACCACGTCTATGGTCACGTCCCCGAGGCTGCCGGTGCGGCCGAGATCACCTTCGAGCCTGTCGATCAGTACGATGGTGTCCGCGTGAAGGCTTCGCAGGTGGAGGCGCGAATCAAGGTGGGAGACGACACATTTAGCTTCCCATTTTTGGTCTACCTGCCAAAGGCCGGCTCATCCGAGACCGTTGGTGGGCAAGTGAACCAATCGTTTCCAGCGATCGTCGTGATCCAGAATCGAACATACCCGGACCTCGTCGGATTGGTTGAACATCCCTCGTCGTTCGTGCCTGTCGAAGCGATTACCAAGCGGGGTTACGCGGTCGCGGTATTTCACACGAAGCATGTCGACCCGGATCGCAAGGACGGTTTTGACGATGGGATTCGTGGATTCTTTGCCAGGGCCGCTTTGGGGCCGGAGGCAGGCATTGCGGATCGAAAGCCGACGGATTGGGGATCGATTGCCGCATGGGGTTGGGGGGCCAGCCGCGTGTTGGACTACCTTGAATCGCTTCCCGAAATCGATCCCTTGCGAGTCGCCGTCATCGGTCATTCGCGGGGAGGAAAGACGGCGGCCTGGGCCGCAGCCAACGACACACGGTTTGTCGCTGCAATGATCAACTCCAGTGGTTGCGGCGGGGCGGCGTTGTCGCGACGATCGTTCGGTGAGACGGTTGATCGCATCACCACCTCCTTCCCGCACTGGTTTGCGGGAAGTTTCAGCGACTACGCCGGCGCCGAGGATCGATTGCCGGTTGACCAACATCAGTTGATTGGGCTGATCGCTCCCCGCGCGGTTGCGATATCCAGCGCGGCCGAGGATCTTTGGGCGGATCCGCGTGGCGAATATCTCTCGCTGGTTCACGCGGCGCCCGTCTTTTCGCTGCTCGGACACAAATCGATCTCTGATCCAGAGATGCCGCCGCTTGGCCAACCGCGAGTCATCGGCAAAACGGGATACATCATCCGCCCAGGAATCCATAATCTCCATGAAGGCGATTGGACGAATTACCTCGATTTCCTAGACCGGCAATTGAAATGATTTCGGTCCGGTCGTGGACGCGGAACCGCTAGTCAATCATACCCCAAGCGGTTCGAAAAGATCGTCAACTTGTCCATGGCTGTCGGCAAACGTTTCGAGGTGGACACCGACTTTGTC
>JBGTCJ010000342.1:0-3245 GCA_041748895.1 Pirellulaceae bacterium | reverse complement strand
GGGCATGAACTCGCGGGCACAGTCGACTCGGTGGGCGGGCGAGTTCGCAACTGGAAGCCTGGAGATCGAGTGACGGTCCCGTTCTGTTGCGGTTGTGGCAGGTGCCCGGAGTGCGAGCGTGGGAATCCGCACATCTGTGATGACTACTCCCAGCCCGGCTTCACGCACTGGGGAGCCTTTGCCGAGCAGGTCGAGATCCGACAAGCTGACATCAACTTGGTGCGGCTGCCCGATGCGGTCGACTTTGTCACCGCGGCGAGCCTCGGTTGCCGATTCGCCACGTCATTCCGAGCGATCCTCCACCAGGGTCGGGCCATTGCGGGTGATTGGGTCGCCGTCCACGGGTGTGGTGGCGTCGGGTTGTCGGCGGTGATGATCGCCCGAGCCGTCGGGGCTCAGGTGATCGCAGTCGATATCCAGCCAGCGAGATTGACTGCCGCAAAACGTTTGGGTGCGACCGAGGTGCTGAACGCTTCGCGAGAAGACGTGGTCGCGCGGATACGCGAGATCTCCGGTCGCGGGGCTCAGGTTTCGCTCGACGCCCTGGGCAGCCACACAACCTGTTGGAACTCAATCCAGTGTCTTGCCAAGCGTGGTCGACACGTCCAGATTGGCCTGATGGTGGGCAGCCAGGCCAATCCACCGATCCCGATGGCCGCAGTCATCGCCAACGAATTGGAACTGCTGGGAAGCCACGGAATGCAGGCATATGAATACGACCGGATGTTGCGAATGATCGCCGCCGGACTGCTCAAACCGAGTGAACTCATCAGCGACGTGGTGTCGCTCCAGCAAGGGGCCGCGCTACTAACCGACATGGACCAGTTCCCCAACACTGGCATCACCGTCATCGAAATGAACTGATTGTCTTGTGGATAGCTAAAGCGATTCTCTGAGCGACTTGATGACGGCAGCAAATACCGGCTCGTTGCTGTCAAACTCGCGGCTCTCGGCTTGCGGTTGGACGACGATCAGATCATCGCCGGCTTCCAGTGCGGTCACGCGGCTGATAATCAGCAGATCGAGATAATAAAACCTCGACTCAATGAAGAAATCGTCTTCATCGCTGATCTGAATTGCATCGGTTTCGATGTCGTAATACTCCTTCCGCATCGCCTCGGCGATTTCACTTAATAGCGCTTCGGGCGTCTGCGTGACGTTGTAGTAGCGCGTGACCGAAAAAAAACCGCCGCCGGGTAAATCGAGCGTCACGCCATCACACTGCGGGTCACTCTCACGCGATTGCAGCACCCAGTTGTCAGGGTAAAGGAAGCGGAAGCCGAAATCTTCAAACGTTGCGGGCATCTGGAAGTTGTTTAGACGGGTGCGGACAGTGGCAAAGGTTAGGGCCTCGAAAATCCGTCGGCCGGACCGAGAATCGGAAACTGGTTGTAATCGTAAACGTACCAGTTTCCGTCGGCGGATTTGCGAAATCTGAGAACCACACGCCGCAACACGGGGTAATCTTTAATGCGGCCACCCGTGTCGCTGACCACCGCCTTGGCCGACAGATCGACCTGAGCCTCGGGTGGGTGGCTGCCCTGGACCATCTCGATTGAGCGAAATTGATTGACCCGCGCTTCGGTGAAGCGAAAGCGAGAGAGATCGGCCTTGGCCGTCGTGATCAGCGCATGGCGGCCGGGTTCGATGATTTGCACGGCGCGGTCAAAGTCGTTGTCCTTGACCGCCTGGGCGGTCCTATGAATCGCTTCGCGAATCTGCTCACGGTCGGTCACCCAGAGGACTGAGATGTACCAGCTGATCGGGATCAGCGCCACCAGCACCAGGCCGATCCAGAGCGTTTGCTTTTTGCCGGTCTGAACCCAACCCAGCAGCGCCGCGGTCGCCATGGCCCCCAACAGGATGGCCATCAGCAGCGGCTGTTCGGCGATCAAGGTTTTCATAACCGGCGGTCACTTTTGCTCGAAATCACCGGCGACGGCAGTTACCAAGCGGTCGGGAATGAGGTAATCCTTGATCGCCTGGTTGACTTCGGAAAGCGACACCGCTGCGATTCGCTTTTCAAACTCGGCTGTGAACTCGAGCGTGCGGCGGTTGAACATCGATCCCAACAGCTGGCTGGCCAGGCTTCCGTCTTCGGATCGGCGGCGGCGTTCCCCTTGGAGGTAGGCTTCTTTCGCGCTCGCCAATTCATCCTCGGTAACCCCTTCCTCGCGCAGCTTCACCAATTCCTCATCGATCACTTTGAGCAGGCGGTCGACGTTTTCGGGGTTGGTGATCGCATAGAGAGTGAAGTCGGTACGCCTGTCGCGATGACGTGCCGAGACTCCTGAGCCGATGCCGTAGGAGAGCCCTTCTTGCTGGCGCACCCGGTCGGCAAGCCGACTGCTGAGCGATCCGCCGCCAAGCACAAAGTTGCCCATCTCCAAGGCCGCGTAGGATGGATCCTCGTCATCCAACGCGTGCTGCAGGCTGCTGTACAGCATCGCATTGGACTTGTCGGGGGTCGAGATGCGTTGGACGCCGCCGTCGACATCGGTTACCGCGGGCCGGTCAAATCGTTCGTACGGCTTTTTCGCCGTCCAACCCGAAAGTAACGCAGTCACCTGTGATTTGATTTCGTCGGCATCGAAATCGCCGACGACGGCCAATTCCCCCTCCTGGGCACCGATGAAGTCTTTGTAAAACTCGCGGATCTGATCGATCGTCACGGCACGATACATCTCGAGCTGTTCCTGGAGCGTCTGCACATAGCGAACATCGCTGGGGTCGTAGGGGGCCAGAGCGCGGCGGACGGCCTGCGGCGCAAGGGCGTGCGGTTCGTTCAATGAGCCTTCGATGCTAGTCAGCACCTGTCGGCGGAGCACTTCCAGCTCCGACGGTTCCAGGCGGGGATTGCGGAGCACGTCGCCCAGAAGAGCAACCGCTTCGCCGAGGTGCTCGCGTTTGGTCTTGACGCGCACCTGAAGCAAGCCCGGAGTACTGTTCATCGAGAGGTCGGCTCGCAACCGAGTCAGCGTGTCCTCCAGTTCCTGGTAGGTCATGGAATCGGTCCCGCGCTGCATCATTGCGCCGATCAGTTCGGCTTCGCCGATTCGTCCTTTAAGCGATTCGGCATCGCCGAAGCGAAGGGTCATCATCAGCGTGACTGAGTTGCCGCGTGTTTTCTTGGGAAGCAGGGCGTACTGGTATCCGGGGAACAACTCGCCGCGCTGCGTCCGTTGCTCGATCGCCAGCGGGTCGACGTCGAAGGCTTCGCCCGCGGCGATGTCCTCGCGGCCGAC
>JBGTCJ010000341.1:0-7128 GCA_041748895.1 Pirellulaceae bacterium | reverse complement strand
GGCCTCGGTGGTCTCGTCCTGTTGCTGTGGGCCGGAATGGCGGTGGGGATCCACACCACGACGGTCACCGAGACGATCCCGGCTCCAACCATCCGAATCCCATTCACGATGATCGAGTTGCCGCTGGGCACTGCGGAACCGACCAAGCATTCGTTTCCCATGAGCGATGAGGTTGCCTGGCAGACGTTTGGGCCAGCGGTGTTCAGCCTGTTCGTATTCGGATTTTTCTTGCTCGGTCTGGCGACCCTGATGAGCAGTTGGGACCGATATCGATGGCGAACCGTTGGACTCGTCGTCGCGATCTACGTGGTCCAGTTGATCGTATTCGGTTTGGGCAAAGCGGCTGATCGACTCGCGTGGCTTCGCGGTTACTCGTTTTTCAACTGCTACCGGCCGCAGAAGCAAATCCAAGAGGTGATTCAGGGAGGTCTTTGGGCGCCATGGCGATTCACGAGTCCCGATAGCGACTCATGGTACGGTCCCGGGGTCTACCCCGCGATTTTGCTGTGCGGCGGAATCATCTTCTTTGCCGTGGCGATTTGGATCTTTCGTCGACGTGATCTACCCGCGCCACTCTGATCGACCGCCGTCAGCACGAACGCCATACCCACGAGCGTCGTCAGCACGAACGTTCTCTCAGCGAGCACCTTCGGCATCACCTGCACCGAGTCCCATTTGCCAAATCTGGGCGAGTCGATGGCCGGCTTGACTGATTCGCAACCGTACCACCGCGTTGCCGTTTCGATAGTAGGAATCGCTCGGCGTGAACGGCGCGACTCGCTGAGTCAATCCGCGGATCACGGCGTAAACCGGTACTAGCGCTTCGGGGGTGTAAACATGCCGCGCCGACGCCAGGCGACTCTCCTCGAGCCAACGTTCGGTCGCTAACCCGTCGGCGGCTCCCGCGGACATCTCCGACGCCAAACTGAGCACCGGGTCGCCCATCAGCATCTCCACCTGACCTCGCACGTCGTCACTCTCGCTTAGTCGGCCGAGCAGATCGTCCCAATAGAGATGAAGCGTCGTCGACTCGTCGCCAATCTTCACGGGAATCGAATTGGCGCCGCGATCTCCCTCCGGGAATACGGTCGCGGCGTAGAGGCTACCCGCGTGACACGGTTGGTGCGCATCGGCGACGAGGTGTGCGAGCCAACAGATCGCTACGGCGCGATCGGCGTCGAGACGCCCGGAGTCGGCCAGGACTCCACGGCAAAGCTCGATCGCCTGAGCGATGTACAGCTCACGCGTCTCAAGCGTCGCCTGCTGCGAAACGGGCCCAGGTGTCTCGGGAACTTCCGTGGCGGTGCCATCGCCGAGCACCTGGCTGGCCCCCAGCTGATAATGCCAAGTCGGTCGAGTCCATTCGTCGAGCGGTCGGATGATGTCCGGCCAATATCCCGCCACACCGACCTGCCACCGGACGATCGCCTCGGAGTTCGCCGGCACGTCCTCGCGGGGAACAAAATCGATGTCGAATCGAGGGTGTTGGCGAAGTATCTGAACAAGGGATTGCTGGTCAGAAGGCGAGAGCAGTTCAAATGCGATCACGGCGGCCGTGTGATGCCCCAACTCGTTGAATCCATGAGCGGGTGAAAACGTGGCAACGACCAGCGCGCAGGCGGCAAAGCGGACGCTTCGAAAACAAGCTGGCATTCGGTTTTTCCTAAGGTGGATTTGCGTTTATCCACGCGCCACAGCAGCTACGTGTCCGCTTTCGTCGCAGTATACCAACCGACCCTCTCGCGGATCCCTGGGTTGGCAGCGACAAATCGGAGCGAGATGCGTAAAATCGGTCGTCCCCCAACCCAACCTGAGAATTTGTAATGAAGTTCCGCTTCCCGATTCTGATCATCGACGAAGACTTCCGCAGCGAAAACACGTCCGGCCTCGGCATTCGGGCTCTGGCCCAGGCGATCGAGGGCGAAGGTGCCGAGGTAGTCGGTGCCACGAGCTACGGCGATCTGTCACAGTTCGCACAGCAACAAAGTCGGGCTTCGGCGTTCATCCTCTCGATCGATGACGAGGAATTTTCGTCGGGTGATGAGGACTCACCGGCGATCGGAAAATTGCGAGACTTCATCCAGGAGATCCGGTTCCGCAACGCCGAGATCCCGATCTTTCTCTATGGAGAAACTCGCACATCGAGCCACATTCCCAACGACATTTTGCGGGAACTGCACGGCTTCATTCACATGTTCGAGGACACCCCCGAGTTCGTCGCTCGCCACATCCTCCGCGAAGCACGGGCCTATACCGACAGCTTAGCACCGCCGTTCTTTCGCGCCTTGGTTCATTACGCCAGCGACGGGTCCTATTCCTGGCACTGCCCAGGGCATTCGGGCGGGGTTGCGTTTCTGAAGAGCCCGGTGGGGCAAATGTTTCACCAATTCTTCGGCGAAAACATGCTTCGGGCCGACGTCTGCAACGCGGTCGAGGAACTCGGTCAATTGCTCGATCACACCGGCCCGATCGCCGCATCGGAGCGCAACGCCGCGCGAATCTTCAATGCCGATCACTGCTTCTTCGTCACCAACGGCACTTCGACATCCAACAAGATGGTTTGGCACTCAACCGTCGCTTCGGGTGATATCGTCGTCGTCGATCGAAATTGCCACAAATCGATCCTGCATTCGATCATCATGACCGGCGCCGTGCCTGTGTTCTTGACCCCCACCCGTAACAACCTCGGTTTGATTGGTCCGATCTCGAGGGATGAGTTCAGTCTTGAAAACATTCACAGGAAGATCCAGGCTAACCCCTTTGCTCGCGCGGCGATGGCCGCACGACCGGACCGCAAGCCACGTATCCTGACGATCACCCAAAGCACCTACGACGGGATTATCTACAACGTCGAGACGATCAAGCAGATGCTCGACGGCAAAATCGACACACTGCACTTCGACGAAGCCTGGTTGCCACACGCGACCTTTCACGACTTTTATCAAAACATGCACGCGATCGGTCGCGATCGGCCGTCGTGTCAGGAGTCAATGGTCTTCGCCACGCACTCGACCCACAAACTGCTCGCAGGGATCTCTCAGGCATCGCAGATTCTCGTTCAGGAGTCGCAGTCCCAAAAGCTCGATCGCCACATCTTCAACGAAGCCTACCTGATGCACACGTCGACCTCTCCCCAGTACGCGATCATCGCGTCCTGTGACGTCGCCGCGGCGATGATGGAACCGCCCGGCGGAACGGCATTGGTTGAAGAATCGATCCTCGAAGCGATGAACTTTCGTCGGGCGATGCGGAAAGTCGATTCGGAATGGGGGGCCGATTGGTGGTTCCAAGTCTGGGGACCCGATGAAATCGCCGAGTCGGGGATCGGTACACGCGAAGACTGGATGCTTCGGGCCGATGACAATTGGCACGGCTTCGGCAATCTAGCCGAGGGATTCAACATGCTCGACCCGATCAAGGCGACGGTCGTGACCCCGGGTTTGAACGTCAAGGGGCATTTCGCCGATTCGGGGATCCCCGCGTCAATCGTCACCCGTTACCTTGCCGAACATGGCGTCATCGTCGAAAAGACCGGGCTCTACTCGTTCTTTATCATGTTCACGATTGGCATCACCAAAGGTCGCTGGAATACGCTGCTCAGTGCCTTGCAACAGTTCAAGGATGACTACGACAAGAATCAGCCAATGTGGAGGATGCTGCCCGAGTTCTGCCAGCAGTACCCGATGTACGAAAAAGTCGGTTTGCGTGACCTCTGCCAACAGATTCACGATACCTACAAGGCCAACGACATCGCTCGGGTCACGACCGAAATGTACCTCTCGCCGATGCAACCGGCGATGAAACCATCAGACGCTTACGCCAAAATGACTCACCGTGAGATCGATCGCGTTGAGATCGATCACCTCGAAGGACGTGCGACGGCCGTGCTCCTGACGCCCTATCCCCCTGGCATTCCGCTGCTAATCCCCGGCGAACGCTTCAACCATTTGATCGTTGAGTACTTGCTGTTTGCCAGGATGTTCAACGAAAAGTTCCCCGGTTTCGACACCGATATCCACGGGCTCGTCGAGGAAACCGTTGCGGGCGTGCGACGTTATTACGTCGATTGCGTTAGCGGTGTCGGCCCGGTGGCCGAGTCGTCGTCGAGGGCCGTCATCGATCTCGCGCAGGAGATCAATGAAGTTCCCGCCGGTGTCGGCGGGCAGACATGAGCTCGGCCAAACAGCGGCAGCGGGGAGTGGCACAGCCGACCGACAGGCCTCTGCAATTCCCGTTGGCCATTCGCCTGCATCGGCTCGATAACGTCCTGATCTCGATGGCGGCCATCGGTGCGGGTGCCGAGATCCGGATCGATGGGGAACCGTATGATTCCCTCACCACGAATCAATCCATCCCTCCGGGCCACAAGGTTGCGACGAGGCGTATCGGTGTTGGCGAGCGAATCTTGAAGTACGGCCAGCCGATCGGCACGGCGACGGCGCCAATCGAGCCGGGTGATCACGTCCACAGCCACAACCTCGGCGATGACCATCGCGTCGAGCTGACGGTGGAGTCGACATCGCCACCTGTGTCACCACCAGCCCTCCATCGATCGTTCGATGGCTTTGTTCGCGCCGACGGTCGCGTCGGGACGCGCAATTATGTCTGTCTCGTCTCGACGGTTAACTGCAGTGCCTCGGTCTGCCGGATGGTCGCGGCTCATTTTGACGCCCAACGGATGCGCCGCTGGCCTCACGTCGATGGCGTTTTTGCGGTGACCCACACGACGGGATGTGCGCTGCACTACGGCGGTCTCAAGCACGAGATGCTCGGGCGAACCCTCGCCGGCTACATTCGACACCCCAACGTGGGCGCCTCGCTGGTCGTCGGACTGGGCTGCGAACAAACGACCGCCGACTACCTCGCCTCGGCTCACCGTGTGGTGCCCATTACCTCGCTCGAAGATCGACCGCTGCTGCGTGCTGGGCATACACCCGTGATGACGATGCAGCAAATGGGCGGGACGCGGAGAACCATCGAAAAGGCAATCCGTTGGGTCGAGTCGCTGCTCGATGTCGCCGACCAGGCGAGGCGCACGCCGGTCGATGCCAGCCACTTGACGGTGGCATTGGAGTGTGGCGGATCCGATGGATATTCGGGCATCACGGCGAATCCAGCGGTTGGTGTCGTCGCCGATCGAATCGTTGCTTGCGGTGGTAAAGCGGTCCTGTCCGAAACGACCGAGCTGTATGGTGCCGAACACCTCCTGGTCAAACGCAGTCGCAGCGTCGTCGTGGCGAAGCGACTGATCGAGCGGATCGAGTGGTGGAAGCAACACGTCGCGATGTATGGCGGAACGATTGACAACAACCCGTCGATAGGTAACAAGGCCGGTGGGCTGACCACGATCACTGAAAAATCGCTCGGTGCTGTCTCCAAAAGTGGCTCCACCGCGTTGGAAGCCGTGTACCTCTACGCCGAACCGATCGACACGACGGGCTTGGGGGTGATGGACTCTCCTGGCTTCGATCCGGCAAGCATCACGGGCAAAGTCGCTGGCGGCGCCAACCTGATTCTGTTCACGACCGGGCGAGGCAGCTGCTATGGCTGCAAACCAGTCCCATCGATCAAGATCGCCAGCAACACCACCCTCTTCGAGCGGCTCAACGAGGACATGGACTTCAATGCGGGTGGCATTGCTGAAGGGGAAAGCGTTGAAAGTGTGGGAGAGAGGCTCTTCGATTCCGCTTTGAAAGTAGCCAGCGGTGAATCGACAGCGAGCGAACGACTTGGGTTGGGAGACAACGAGTTCGTTCCCTGGACGGTCGGTCCAACCCTGTGACTCATCCTCGATCGCCAACGCTTCGATTCCGCTGAACCGACCCCTCGAAAACGTCCCCGCATACCCATCAGTGCCCAAAGCCTTGTAGGCGAAAGCCAACAGCATGAAACAGATTCGAAACTTTTGCATCATCGCCCACATCGACCACGGCAAGTCGACGTTGGCTGATCGACTCATCCAAGCCTGTGGAGGTGTGACGCAGCGCGAGTTCCACGACCAGATGCTCGATTCCATGGACATCGAACGCGAGCGTGGGATCACGATCAAGAGCAATTCGATCACGCTCGCGTACCGCGCACCCGATGGTCAGGACTATCTGCTGAACTTGATCGACACGCCCGGCCACGTCGACTTTTCGCACGAGGTGCGGCGGTCGCTGATGGCTTGTGAGGGCGCTTTGATCGTGGTCGACGCCTCTCAAGGAGTCGAGGCGCAGACGGTCGCTAATCTTTATTTGGCACTCGAGTACGACCTGGAACTGCTACCGGTGATCAACAAAATCGACCTTCCGGCAGCGGACGTCGACCGGGTTCGGGAGGAGATTGATGCGGACCTCGGACTCGACCCGTTCGCGGCAATCCCCGTTTCGGCGAAGACGGGCGTCGGTATCGATGACCTGTTGGCAGGGATTGTCGAGAAATTACCCTGCCCACAGGGTGACCCCAACGCACCGCTAAAGGCACTGGTTTTCGACGCCCACTTCGACACCTACCGAGGCGTGATTCTGCAGGTTCGTGTGATCGATGGCACATTCAAGCCGGGTGATACGATCCATTTCATGCACGCCGGCCGCGACTACAAAGTGGACGAACTGGGGTTCAACCAGTTCAAACTTATCCCCAAAAAACAACTTTCCGCCGGCGAAGTCGGGTATGTCGTTGCCGGAGTCAAGAGCGTCCAGGATATCGAAATCGGCGACACGCTCACGCTGCTCAGTCGCCAGGCCGCCGAGCCGATTCCGGGGTACAAGAAAGCGAAGCAAGTCGTTTTCTCGTCGATCTATCCGATGATCACCGACGAATATCAAGATCTCACCAAGGCACTCGAAAAGTTGGCGATTAACGATGCCGCACTGACATTTGAGAAAGACAGTTCGGCGGCTCTCGGCTTCGGATTTCGTTGTGGGTTCCTTGGACTGCTTCATTTGGACGTGATTCAGGAGCGATTGCAGCGAGAGTTTGATCTTGGATTGGTCATCTCGGCCCCGTCGGTGAAGTACAAACTGGGATTGAAAGACGGTACAACGATTGATGTAGACAATCCAAGTTATTGGCCCGATCCGATGTCCATTGACTCGACCACCGAGCCCTACATCAAAGCATCGATTCTTATCCCCGAGGAGTACG
>JBGTCJ010000340.1:0-5459 GCA_041748895.1 Pirellulaceae bacterium | reverse complement strand
GCTCCAAACTTGCAACCGATTCACTGAGCTGGCGAGTCAATTCGATCCGGCTCTGCAAAATCTCTTGCTTCACCGACGCAGACCACCGGGCCTCCGCGATCGACTTCCCTGCCAAGTGGATGACGGCGTCAATGCCATTCAATCGCGCGGCCTCAGATCTCCCACTCCAGGGCGCGATCACATCCTCGCTGGGCCGCTTGGGAACCTCCCTCACTAGGTGAATCACGCGGTGCCCGAGCAATCGAAAGACCGTGGACAATTCTCTCCCGATGAGCCCGGAACTTCCCGAAATCGCGATCGTTTGCGGAGCGAGTCGGTAGATCGACGATAGGCTCAGATCGAAATGCGTGACGCGATGTCGATAAGCAAACATCTCGTCGATCTTTTCAGAAACGAAACTCCCCGCCAACCCGCGGCCAATCTTGCCCAGCGGTAACCGGTAGTCAACGCAGTCCGTCAATCGGCTTGAGGCGTTACCCGTCTCCTCAAAATGATGCGAGTGCTGCCAGGCGGCAAACGGACCGGACAACTGGCGGTCCGAAAAGAGATGGGGCGGCGAGTAATGCGTGTGTTCGGCCACCCAGCGAAATGGAAGCGGGCCGACCTTCGACTTCAAAACGACTCGCGAACCCACCCGCAGTGAACTGTCGGAAGACTCAACGACGACGTTCTCCCATGGTGGAATGAGACGAGCGAGCGCACCCTCCCGCTCGTGATAGGCGAAAGCCTCTTCAATCGGCACCGGAAGCTCTACACTCGATTCGAAACGGACCCCGGAATAAGGCGCCTCTGGGTCCGCTTGATCGTTCATCGTCTGCCTACACTTCTAATTCAAGATCGCCGAGCTGAACTTCACCGGCCATGGCACGTAACTTGTCCATCGCCCGGCGTTCCAGCTGTCGGACTCGCTCCTTCGAGACGCCCAATCGATCGGCCAACGATTGAAGCGTGTGCACCTTTCGATGCGAACCGAGCGAAAACCGAGCGCGAATGATGAACTTCTCTCGGCGATCCAGGTCTCCCAGCATGACCGCCAATCGCGCTCGCAACTCGTGCCAACGCGACTCACTGATCGCTGAACAGCGGTCTTCATCGCTGACATCGAGCCCCAGGTCGTCGAT
This sequence comes from Pirellulaceae bacterium, assembly GCA_041748895.1. Lineage (GTDB taxonomy): Bacteria > Planctomycetota > Planctomycetia > Pirellulales > Pirellulaceae > UBA6163. The sequence continues at coordinate 4,338 of JBGTCJ010000340.1, read as the reverse complement.
CCCACCAATTACTTTAGACCGTTCCTGTTGGTTCTGTACCATTTGACGATAGGCATTGCGACGCACGACCTGAGTCGCGTAGGTGCTGAATCGGAATCCACGCCCATAATCAAACTTCTCGACGGCTCGGATCAATGCGACAATTCCGTCGCTCAGAAGATCATCGAACTGGTTCATCGGGTTGATGAACTTTTTGACGATCGAGAAAACGAGCCGCATGTTGGCTTCAACGATCCGGTCGCGGTGCCAATCGGCGAGCGCGAGAAGGTCCGTGATCTGGCTGAGCAACTTTCGCGACGGCCTCTCGAGCTTCAACTGTCGTTTGAGTAGGAATGCCCGGTAGCGGAGAAAATTCATCCGTTGGAAAAGGATCGACTCTTGAAGGGGTGTCAGGAGCGACGCCTCGCAGAGCCTTCCGAGGTGAATCGGAAGATCGCTACCCGCTTTCCGCACCGCGGCGATACCGAGTTGGGCCGCTCGAACTGCCAAATTTAAGGGCTCCGCGAATATCTCTTCGGCAGCCGCGGCCTCCACAAACTTCGGATTCATGATGAATCCGATTTCTGTTTTCAAAGCGGCTTTCGTCTTCAGCCTCAGCTGTTCGGCCGACATCGAAGCCCAGTGTGATTTGGGAGTCGAGCAGGCAGCCCGCGCCATTTTCAGCTCGGGTAGCTTGAGCCATCTCATCGTGTCGAGACAGCCACCACTATCACTGGTTCGACCATCTGCCGTGCCTGGCGGAATCGGGCCTTTCGAATCCAGACGACTCGGTCGGGCACAGTGAACGGTTTGTAGGTCGACTGGTACGAGTGAAGCAGACATGTCCCATCCCCTTTGATGACTTCGAAACTGTCCGAGCCTTGACTGCGACCGTTGGGCGAAGACGGTCACATGACGAAGATGGTCAGACACCACGAATTGCGAAAACGACCAAAACATTCAAAACGTTCAACACGACCAGTTATAGAGGACGACTTGGACGAATTCAACTAGTAAACCGAAAACTTCTTTTGGGAGCCAAGTCTCGCCGGCTTAATCGCATCAATCCCCAGCATTCGTTGGTTTTTTTCTTCCAAGCGCCGCCCAAAAGTTCCTTCCCTTGGCGAGCCTGCTACACTTCCCTGAATCAAACACGTCCAAAACGTCCATCCGAATTTGCTTACGGGTCAATGGCTTTGTCTCACTACTCGCCCAAGCAGGTTGCCCAGGCCTTGGGCGTAAGCGAGTCGTCGGTGAAGCGTTGGTGCGACCTAGGAACCGTCCCGGTTCTGAGGACCGCCGGTGGACATCGGCGAATCTCGCGCCAAAGTTTTGAAGCGTTGGTTCGTCAGGCAGGCGGCCTCCCGACGGGTGCGGTGGGAGATGTGCCGCGCTTAGCCCCTCCGAATTTCGGCCGTGAGGCGACGCATCCAGACAGAGAACCATCGCCCCGAGACGGCGGACGCGACACGAAGGAGGCGTGCATCAGTCCTGCGCAGGCGAGGACCGAGTTTCATGACGCGTTGCGATTGGGCCTGGAGGATCGATGCCGCGGACTGCTAAACGACCTGATCGCTTCGGGTTTTTCACGTACCGCTGCCGCCGATTGGTTGGTCACCGATGCGATGCACCGGTTTGGCCACCTTTGGGAGCGCGGCGAAATGGCGATTTATCAGGAGCGTCGTGCGTGTGGAATTTGTTTGGGCCTGATCCACGAATTGCGATTGTTGACGGCACCGTCGAGTGATGCACCCATCGCGATCGGTGGGACGCCCAGGGGAGACATCTACCAGATCCCAACGGCACTCGTCGAACTCGCGCTCTGCGAGCACGGCTGGCGGGCCACTTCACTGGGCTGCAACCTGCCGATGGAGTCCTTCGCTTCAGCGTTGAGCGAGTACCACCCTAAGTTGATCTGGATCAGTCTGTCTTCGGTTGAAGACGAGGAAGAACTGGTTCAAGGATTCAACCGACTGGCGGACTCGCTTGATGGTCGGACGGCACTTCTCATTGGGGGGCGAGGCGCCGGAGATCAGCTGCGGCCTCGGCTTCGCTACACGGCGCACTGCGACAACCTGGTGCATCTGATCGAACTGGCGTCACGTTTGTAGTGCATCATCGGCCGATCGGCGGTGACGCGATGACTACGATGCGGTGACTTTCGCGGACCCGCTAGCTTCCAAAGGGGTCGTCGGTGCCCGTTGCGAAAGGGTCGTCACCGCCTCCAAAGGGATCGCTCATGTCGCCTCCACCAAACGGATCGGGGGCGGGTTCCGTGCCAAATGGGTCGTCCGGTGTTTGCGCCGGAGCCGACGATCCTGCTTTCGGCTTGGCGTCAGGTTCTTCGCGAACGGGCGGAGGTACGTCGCGGAAAAACGTCGGCAGTTCCCGATTGCTGGGACGCAAGCATTGGACTGTTCCGCCACCGCTTACCAAGTAGAGGCGATCGGTTTCAGCGTTCAGGATGACATTATCGACAAATACCGATCCAGGAACATCAATTTTCCGTCCGTTCTGGGGATCGACGGTCGTCAGTTGTCCATCCGGAGTACGGCCATAAATGCGATTTCCATCGAAGGCAAAAACCGTCTCGATCTGTTGGGTGGGTGCTGGCCAGACCTCGTCGCCCTTTTCGGCTGAGAGGCTATACAAACTGCCATAGCTGGTCGAAACCAACACATTTTCTCCGACCAAGTACGGGGCATGGTAGAAGGGAGCGGCGAAGCTTCGATTCCAGAGCACTTCCCCAATTCGCGATGCGTGCAACCCGTAGACTCGACCGCCGCTGGTAGCGAAAAAGAATCGTTCGCCGCTCGCGGGCGTCACACCATCCCGGGCGATCCCGTCAACCTTCAGACGAAACAGCGTCGACGGGGTTCCATCGGCCTCGGAGACATAAATGAATCCTTGGTCGGTTGACCACGACAGAAGATTCGAGCCTGGAAAACGGGAGGGCAGTGCGAGGGTGTGACCGTAAAAAATTTCGAAATGTGGTTCAATCGGCGGCGCCGCAGCGAGCGGATACATCTCCATCCCCTGGAGCGTGTTGGGGACGAACGCGTAGTTTTCCGAGTGGCTCACACCGAGTGTTGGGATGTGGTCGAGCCGGACCGGTTCGAGGGGTCGGCCGCCAGGAGCGACGGAGGTTTCGGTGGGAACGTCTTCGGCGACCACGCGAAGGAGCGTGGTTCCGTTGACCACGCTCACAAATCGATCGTTGATCCCGAGTTTCCCGTAACCCAGACGCGGTAAGCCTATTCGGACGCTCCACAACAATTCCCCCGATTCGGCGTCGTAGGCCGCCAAACTGCCGTCTTCGCCGAGATGGTACAGTCGGACTTGAGGAAGCGTCGTGTTCCTCGTGGTCGCCTCAATACCACGACGCTTGAGTTTGAGGACCTCGAAGCGTGCCAACCGTTCCGCCTCGGCTTTACCAATCGGCCGTCCGGAACGATCCCGCTGGCTGGTCGAAATCCGCTGTAGCACATTGCCGTCGGCTGCGCCATCGCCGATCACGATTTCAACGTATTCGCGGGTTTGAGAACGCTGGACCCACAATTGGAGGTCAACAATCGATCGCGCCCCGCTGGCGGTACCCAGTTGACGGTGCCAGGCTTCGACCAATCCGAGCCGCTCGGCCGCGACCGGCGAAAGCAAATCACCCGCCAGCAACGCAGAGGGGCAAAGCACCGCGAATGCGGCAAGGAGAACGAAAACGCGTAACGGCCCAGCGTCAACTTTTCCGTTATGTGGCATCGATTGTCGACTTCGGTTGAGAGGAGATGATCGGCGGCGAAGTGACATTTTACTCGTCAGTCATGGCGAGGGCGATGAAAAAAAGCATCGCGGCGGGAAGTCTGCCGGCAATCGGTCGTGATCGCCGGTCTTGGCGATCGATCTCCGATCAGGTCTGATGAAACTTTGCCTGATTCGCTTCCGTTCTCTGCCCCCTGCCTAAGCTTCGAGTGAAATGCGCGTCCTTTCCGGCATCCAACCCACCGGGCGTCCCCACTGGGGCAACTTCTTCGGTGCGATTCGTCAGTACATCGACCTCCAGACCGAGCATGAAGGGTATTACTTCATCGCCGACTTGCATGCGTTGACCACGGTTCGCGACGCGGCAGCGCTGCGAAAGAACACGATCGACGCGGCATTGGACATGCTCGCGCTCGGTCTCGATCCGCAGCGAGCCACGTTATTTGTGCAGTCCCACATCCCTGAGGTCTCCGAATTGACCTGGTTGCTGATGACCGGGGCGCCGATGGGATTGCTCGAACGATGCCACGCCTTCAAGGAAAAGAAAGCGAAGGGGCTCTCGGCCGATGCCGGACTCTTTACCTACCCGGTGCTGATGGCTGC
>JBGTCJ010000339.1:0-2798 GCA_041748895.1 Pirellulaceae bacterium | reverse complement strand
GTGAAACGCTTAACGACTTGGGCCATGATGATCGTGGTCGGACTGGTCGTCGTGCCGCTGGCGGTTCAGGCCCCCGCTCAGGCACAGTCCGATTTCGAGACGGGGATCGATGTTTTCCCCAACCTTTCGTTCGGTGGTCTTTCGAGCCCACTTTCCGAGCCGGCGTCTCTCGAGGCCAGCTACGTTCGCATCAATGGCACCTCTGCCCTGTTGACGGTGACCGCGAAAATCCGAAACGGTTGGCATCTCTACTCGACCACGCAGCCGCCCGGCGGACCATCCCCCACTTCCATCGTCCTGGAGCCGCAAACGGGCATTGCGCGTCAAGCTGATTTCGAACCGTCGGAGGACCCGAAAAAGGGCAGCGAGGCGACTTGGCCGGGGGTGACGATTGAAGAGCATCAAGGCACGGTCGCGTGGATCGCACCCATCACGGTCCCAACCGACTTTGAAGGTCCGATCAAGGTCACGGTGCAGGCACTGGCGTGCGAGAACGGCGGCGGCTCGTGTGTACCGATTCGCAAAACGCTCGTTGCCAAACCTGCCATCGATGAGGAGCCCGAAGAAACGTCGTCTGCCGCCACAGCGACCGAGGTGTCGGACGAAACAACCACAACCAAGTCCGCCAGCCGCGCGACTCCATTTCGCGATAAAGATTCGGTGGTTCAGTGGACCGGTGAGTTGGTCCCCGCGACGGGCACTCCGGGCGGACAGGCTGCACTGCGAATCACCGCGGAACCCGACAACGGCTACCACGTCTACTCGGCGGCGGTTGACGACAGCGAGAGCCGAACAAACTTTGTCGTGACCGAAAAGGCGGGGCTGAAGATTGGAGCACCGATCGCGTCGCACGCACCGATCGTCAAAACAATCTTCCCGACGCTGCCGCCCGTATCCTTCCACGAGGGAAAGATCTCTTGGCTAATCCCGGTCGATATTCCGGGTTCGTCACCGGTTGGCACCAAAACCATTGAGGGTTTGATCGGGTACCAGGCCTGCACGGAGTCTAGTTGCTTGCAACCGCGTGCTTTGCGGTTCACTGCCGAACTTTTGATTTCCGCGGACTCTGGCGAACAAGCTGGATCGCCGATTCGCTTTGCTAGCACGCCCTTTGCGGCTGCAATGGATACCGCGGCCGAAACGAAATGGGTCGATGCGGTGCGTCCACCCGAGGCTGTTTCGCCAAACCAGCCCGCCGGCGCGGGAGGAAATCCCGCCGCGATCCCGGGCGGCGACATGAGCGACACACGAGGATCCGCGTCCGCCGATCGTGATTCATCGATCGTCGCGGGTGATGCCAGCGAACGCACACTGCCGCTAGCCGCGATTTTAGTGATGGCGATGATCGGGGGGGTGATCCTCAACTTCATGCCCTGTGTCCTCCCAGTGGTCGGCTTGAAGGTCATGTCGTTCGCGTCACAAGCCGGTGAAAACCGGAGCAGGATCCTGTCTCTCAATGTCTGGTACACCCTCGGGATCCTCACCGTATTCTGGATCCTCGCGGCGCTGGCGATCGCATCGACCTTTTCGACCGGGCGTTACTATCTCAACCTGGAAGATCAATTCTCGTGGGGCCAGCAGTTCCAATACTTTGGGTTTCGTCTCGGCATCACTCTGCTCGTGTTCGCCATGGCTTTGAGTTTCTTGGGCGTTTGGGAAATCCCGATACCGGGGTTTGTAGGCGGAAAAGCCACGCAGGGCCTCCAGCAAAAAGAAGGACTAACTGGCGCGTACTTCAAGGGAATCTTCACCACGCTCTTGGCCACGCCCTGCAGCGGCCCTCTGCTGGGTGCCGTCTTTGCGTACACGCTCGGACAATCTCCGATCGTAATCGCAATGATTTTTTCGGCGATCGGATTCGGAATGGCGATGCCCTATCTCTTGATCGCGCTTTACCCGGGCCTGATCGTTTTTTTGCCTAAACCCGGGGCGTGGATGGATACCTTCAAGCAGTTGCTCGGTTTCCTATTGCTCGCGACCGTCGTTTTCTTGTTCTCGTTCTTTCCCGACGCGGATCGACTGCCGTTGTTCGCATCGTTGATCGGCGTCTGGTTCGGTTGCTGGTTGATCGGCTTGGTACCAAACTGGGAGACCTTCGGGAAACGCGTGTCCGCGTGGACCGCAGGCTTGAGCACGGCCGTCCTGGCAGGCTGGTTGTCGTTTCAGTTCCTCGCTCCGTCACCCTCGGTGCTGGCCTGGGAGCCGTTCAACGAGGCGCGGTTGCAACAGCTGCAACGCGAGGGGCGTACCGTGCTAGTCGATTTCACCGCGAAGTGGTGTGTCAATTGCATCATTAACTACAACGTCGCAATCGACACCGAGCCGACGCGTCGGTTGGTCGCCGAACTCAATGCGGTTCCGATGCTCGCCGATTGGACCGATCACAACGAAGCGATCAAATCCAAGTTGTTAGAACTCAACAGCAATTCGATTCCCGTTCTTGCGATTTACCCCGGGCGTTCGCCTGGTCAACCGATTGTGCTTCGTGACCTGGTCTCGCAAAACGATGTCCTGACCGCGTTGCGGCAGGCCGGGTCGAGTGTCTCGCGGGCGAGTGTCGCGCAGGTCCAGGTGTCGCCGACGTCATCCGCCCCGGCGGTGCGTTGATCGATGATCGCGCCGGGTGACACTCGCCAGACCATCGTCGCGATCGCATCCTCGACGGTCCCGGCCGCGAGAGGCATCGTGCGGATGTCTGGCGAAGACTGTATCCGCGTGCTTCGTGTGATGGTCGGCGAATTGCCGCTGGTCGGGAGCCGCCCGGTGCGATTGCCCGTCGCGATCGATTTGGGCGAACC
>JBGTCJ010000338.1:0-2937 GCA_041748895.1 Pirellulaceae bacterium | reverse complement strand
CCGGCGCGGAGGGCGTCGAAGCGACAATCCGTCCGGGCGGACACATCGATCCTGACGCCGCCGCCCAGGAAGTGCCCAAGATGGTCGCCGCATTGGCGCGGCGCGACAAACGAGTGCTGATTGCCGCGACTGGAGTCACCGATGCCGATTCGCCATCGCGAAAGTTACTGGAAGTCCTCCGCGATAACGGGATCCGGCACTACCGCACGGGTTACTACCGGTATGGATCGGGCAGCGAACGACTGGCGCAAGCTCGCTCGTTCGCGGGGCGTGCCAAAGAGTTGGCAGAACTCAATGGGGAACTCGGGATGGTTGGGCTGTATCAAAACCATGCGGGGCCCAACTACGCAGGCAATTTGATCTGGGATCTGGCGATCGTGCTCGAAGGCATTCCTCGGAGCCAGATGGGCATCGCAATGGATCTCCGCCACCTTCGCGCCGAGATCGGGCTGTCATGGAAATCGGCGGTTGACGCCGTTCGCCCGCACATCGCAAGCGTGTTCGCGAAAAGCTCGCATTGGACGTGCGACACGCCGCCAAAACTCGTCGACGGTCCTCTCGACGCGGGATACGTCGATCGTGAAACGTTCGTGCATGTCGCAAAAGGGCTCGAGCCGGTCCCGATGTCCGTGCATGTCGAGTATTTCGGCCAGAGCGCAATCCCGCCAGACCAAATTGCCAAGGTGATCGAAGCCTACCGGCACGACGTGGGAGTGCTGCGTTCCTGGATGGAACCGCGTTGAGTCGAGCGGCATTTCGGTTCATCCGATGGTCCTCATGGCAGGCCTGAGAGATCGTCAAAACGCGAGATGGTTCTCGTTTTGCTCTGCGTTTTTACCCGATGCCCGCCCTTAAAGTGTGCTAGTCAGCGGCCCGCGGACCATTGCGCGAATTGAATGTTTGCGTGCGCACTTTGAGGATGGTGCCCTCCTCTCGCGTCACTACCATGCGGGTGTCAGTTTCGTTGCCAAAGGCGCGCTCCGTTGGCCCCGCAAGCGTTCTGGATGTAGCCATTCGCCGCGTCTGGACTGCTTCCAAATCCGAAGACACGGGAGAAGGTTGTGATCAATCGGTCGTGTGTTGTCGCGGCCAGGACACTGGCATTGATGGCGGTCTCGCTTTGCGGATCGTTGACGGTTGGTTGCGGTCGTCAAGAGACGTCCGTCGTTCAACCAGGCTCGGATTATCAACCGACCGATATGGAGATCATGATGCGCGATGCCGCGGCCGGTGAGCTCGAGCCATAAGCGGGTCGCGGCGAAGTCGGCAGTCGGCAATGGTTTGGAAGAGCTGGCGGTGATGGGGTTAGGGGCGGCTTGTTGGCGGGCAGGCAATCCACTGCGTGCTTCGTTAACAATGGTTTCATACCCTGGGGGAAATCACCGATGGATACGTGCGGAAGCGATAGTCGACGATCCTTCAAGCGTCTGGCGGCTTTCACGTTGGTCGAATTGTTGGTTGTGATCGCGATCATTGGAGTGATGGTCGGACTGCTCTTGCCCGCGGTTCAAGCGGCCCGCGAAGCGGCCCGGCGAATGAGTTGTGGGAACAACATCAAACAGATCGGCTTGGGGCTGCACAACTATCACGCCGCCTACAACCAATTGCCCGAGCATCGCGGTGGCACGAGTTTCGGCCGCATTGGAGGGACATGGAGGGACCCACGCGAGCAGGCGAATATGAAGCGACTCAGCATCCTTGTGGGTCTGACACCGTTCGTCGAGCAGCAGGCTTTGTGGGAGGAGATCAGCAATCCCAATACGCTCAATTTGGCCGCCGTTGGTACGCCTCGTAATCCGCCTTGGCCTCCGATGGGGCCAACCCCGACCGATGAGAACAACGTCGGTGGGCCCGGAGTCAACACCCGCAATACCGCCTATCGGCCATGGATGACCGAGATATCGACGTTCCGGTGCCCAAGCGACCCGGGGGTCGGACTGCCTGCGATGGGCCGCACCAATTACGGGGCGTCGGTAGGCGATTCGATCTATCGGATGGAGCATGGTGACCACTGGGACGACGCTTCGGGCCCAAATCCCAATGGAGCGCGCGCCCAGGACATCGCCGCATGCGCACGGGGCGCGTTCATTCCTCGACGCAAGACGAACTTTCGCGACTTTCTGGATGGCACGGCCAACACGATCATGATCGGCGAACTGGCCACCGATTTGGGGGACAACGATGTCCGCACGATGCCGGCGTTGGTCGGCGGCAGCTTTGTCCTCATTCGCAATAACCCGTCGTACTGCCGTGACCAGAATTTTATTGACCCGACTCGGCCGCGGTTTTGGCTGCCCGCACCCACGCCACCGAGGGCGCAGGCCAATCAAGGCCGCGGATTCCGCTGGGCCAGCGGTGACACGGTGATGGCTGTCGTCACCACCATCTTGCCGCCCAACTCCGAAGTTTGTGTCACACAGGATATCTTCAATCAGGGCATCGTGCCGCCGAGCAGTCGGCACCAGGGCGGTGCCCACGTGCTCATGGGGGACGGCGCGGTCAAGTTCGTCACCGACTCGATCGAGGCGGGTAACCGAAATGCGGGGATGGTCATGCGGGAGTTGCCCGACGCCGCCGGGCCGCGTTCACCGGGATCGATCAGCCCCTACGGTCTGTGGGGGGCGCTCGGTACTCGCTCTGGCAAAGAAGTGGTATCGCTCGATTTCTAGCTGCGTAGCCAGAAGGGGTCTCATTCACCGCTCGAGGGTCGAAGATGCGTGTTTTCCAATGTTTTTCCGTCGCAGTGTTTTTTTCATTGGCTGCCGCTTCGTTGGCTCAGTCGCCTCCAAGTGACCAGTGGACCGTGGTTGTGCATGGCGGGGCGTCGAGCGTTTCGCGTTCTTTATCGCAGGAGCGGCAAGATCAATACCATGCGGCTGTTCGACGCGCCCTTTGCAACGCACGTGTCGTTCTGAGCGACGGAGGTACCGCTGTCGA
>JBGTCJ010000337.1:0-12909 GCA_041748895.1 Pirellulaceae bacterium | reverse complement strand
GGAGGGAGTCAGCGCTTGAGCCTGCTCCACCTGACTCTTTATTGTATCGGCGACGACCGCTCCGCTTCGGAGTCCCTTACAATCGACTGAAAGGAATCAACCATGAGAGGCTCGATCTTGTTGAAAGCGCTGTTGCTGCTGGTGGTGTGCATCGTAGGCATTGGCTTCTACCGAGGCTGGTTTGTGCTCTCGCGCCAGGGCGGCGGGGCAGGCGATCCGAAGGTGGAGGTCAATTTGACCGTCGATCCCGAGAAGGCGAAGGAAGACGTGCAAGCGCTGGAATCAAAAGTTCGCGAAGCGACCGATTGAATCGACTCCGGGTCACACAAGCCCCTTTGGGGCGCACGGCGATAGCCCAGGGCAACGCCCCGGGTAAGATGCCAAATTCCGGTTCCCGCCCTGAAGGGGCGCAAGCTTGCGGCACAGAAATGAATCCGGCGACGGAAATATTTCGCCCTTTCAGGGCTTGGCGTATTTCCGCGGCCTCCAAACCCAGGGCGTTGCCCTGGGCTATCGAATGAAGCCCCTTTGGGGCTGGAAAGGGGCGGAACAACGGTTGGTCTTGACCGTGACAGCTATCCGCAAAGGTGAAAAATAGAGCGGGTGAAGGGATTCGAACCCTCGACATACAGCTTGGGAAGCTGTCACTCTGCCAACTGAGTTACACCCGCTTTTTCGCCGTCCAGTGTATCCGCTGGACGACCGGTTCATCCAGCGTGCTAGAAACGCGAAGGCCACACCCAAGGCCAGCGGCGGGATGTATCGGTTGTAGCGATGCGATGGGCAGGAATCGTCGCCACGTCCCCGATTATCGCTACGCCCCTCAAATCGTCCGGCCGCTTCTGCCGATCGACTGGGTGTCAAGGTTCGTGGCGCCAAACCATTCAGGAGTCCGCGATGCGACGTCGCTATCGCCCACACTACCCTCAGCATCTCGTTCAGCCGGCTGGTCTCGTGATCTGGGCAGGATTCGTTTTCGGTCTGGTGTTCGCGCTACCCGCTTTCGCGCACCATCCCAATCGGGAGACTCAGCCCGTCCTTCCTCGGATCGAAGTGATTCCGCCGCTCGGAACGCACTGGCCGTCCTACCGCGAGCGGTACAACCGGCCGACCTACATCGGCGGCAAGATCGCGTATTGGATCGAGCCGACCAGCCAGGAAGCGATGTCCTGGCACCGAGCGGTGCATCGCGGATATTACGCCAATCACGCCCCAAGGATGGAGACGTTTTACCTCTATCCCAAACCGTGGGAGGTATTTCAAACCGGCCCACGACCGGCGCCATTCCCGACCGAAACGGAGGAAGTGAGGACCTTCGACTTGATCGAGTCCGCGGACGAGCCGCCCAGTGATCTCGCGCCGCCAGCGGTCATCGAAGCACCCTCCGTGGAACTGCTACCCCTGCCCGAGTGACGCGCGGTCCAAAGGCGTTACACACGGTTCTTTCACTACGGGCCCTTCGTCAGATCGTCGCCACCGGCATCTACGAGGGCTGCGATGAAGGACCGTCGAAATGCCTCCGGGCTAAAGACCTCGAGATAACGCTTCACACCCTGCCGGCCCATTTGACGCAGCGACTGGCGGTCGGTGGTCAACGTGAGAATCTTCGCCGCCAGCGACTCGGCCGTGGACTCACAGTAGATAAGCCCATCGTGCGGACCAAACAGTTCCCTGGTAGCAGAGGTGGGCGACGTCAGACAGGGAATGCCCAGTGCGACCGAGTCAACAATCTTGTTGGCAAGCACGGTCTTTGCCTTGTTGCTGTGGCCAAACGTGCCGAGACTCAGATGGCATTTCTCATTGAGAAATCGCGGTAGGCTTCCGTCGCGGAAATGGAGGTCGTTGCGAATGGTGACGATCGACTCGAGCTGGAGTTCCTTGACGAGCGCGACGTACGGCTCCGCCTTCCTGTCCGAGTCACCAAATAGAAACAGTCGCACCTCCGCTGACTCAACCATCTTGATACCGCGGAGGATCACCTCCAGACCGTGGAGTGGGACATACGTGCCCCACCAACAGATGTTGAAGTATCCCTCATCACTCGCCACGTGATTGCAGTTGGGCGCCGCAAACATTTGCTCGTTGTAGTCGACGCACAGCGGCACCACACGGCATTTGTGACCAGCGAGTCGAACATCGACGACGCCTTGATAATAGCCCGCTTCGGCGCGATTCAGGAAAAGGACGATCGATGCCGACGCCATCAACAGCCGATCGGCCTGACGAAGTCGCCACGCCACAAATCCCTTGGGCGGATATCGCCCTCGGTCATTGACCTCCGTGTCGTACTTGCTCACGTAGTAATCGACGACGATGGGTTTCCGCATCAGGCGGGCTGCGAGCAATTCGGCCAGCACGCGGGGTCCGTAATTCATCGGCAGCACGACGAAGTGGCTGGCAAACGCGATCAACACCAGCCGGAGTGGGAACGTGGCCAGGTCAAAAGTGTAGCGAAGGATTCTCTTCGCGAGCGAGACCTTTTCGTGCTTGACGATGTACCGTCGTGGAAGCGCGGCGAAGGGGACCCCTGAGTCCGCGATCGCCTTGAAGATGTTCTGCGCGCGGTAGCTGCCGTGGCTGTCTCCGCAGAGATAGACGCTTTTGATCGTGGATCCCATCTCGATCGGGGTGCTAAGGAAACGCTACCGCGTGCGTGTTCGCCCCGCCGAGATCATCTCGTCGAGTTGCGCGATCATTCGCTCGGCGACCTCGGGATGAGAGTCCATCACATTGCGACTCTCCGAAGGATCGCTCGAGAGATCAAAGAGTTGATACCGGGGCATCTTGGTGTTGACCAGTTCCAGTGCAACGTTCTTGGCCGACCCCGATTGATGCCGGATCAGCTTCCACTGACCTACCCGGAGGCCCAGATCGCCGCTTTGCCCATTGTCCTGCTGGATCAGCGACGAACGTCCTTTTGCATCCTTCTTTCCCAGAAACGCCGCACTCACATCGAGGCTGTCCAAACAGGCGTCCTCAGGGATTTCGGCGCCGACCAGGGCGGCACAGCTTGCCGCGAGGTCGATCGTGCAAACCACTTCATCGGATACTGCTGGAGAAATCGTCCCCGGCCAGCAAGTGATCATCGGTGTCCTCGTGCCCGCTTCGAAAACGTTGTACTTGCCGCCTCGAAAGACTCCTGCCGGACGATGGGTGCCAAGCTTCTCGATCGCATCGTCGCGGTAACCGTCATCGAGCACCGGACCATTGTCGCTGCAGACCACGACGAGTGTCTTTTCGGCGATCCCGAGTCGCTCGAGCGCTTCGGTCAACTGGCCGACACACCAATCGAATTCGACGATGCAGTCGCCTCGCGGGCCGAGTGACGTTTGACCCTGAAATCGTTCGTGGGCCACTCGGGGAACGTGAATGTCATGCGAAGAGAACAGCAGGAAAAACGGTTCCTTCTGATGTTGTTCGATCCAGCGGACCGATTGCTCGACCCACGTGTCAGCCAGGTCTTCGTCGCGAAACCGCGCCGCATGCCCGCCGGTATAAAACCCGATCCGGCTAATCCCGTTGTGAATCGTCGCATTGTGGCCGTGGGACCAATCCATCTTGAGCGTGTCGCGGTGCGAGATACCGGTGGGATGATCGGGTGAGGGTATTCGATCGCCAACCCACAACGGATCCGCCGGATCCAAGTTCTTGACTCTTCGATCCTCAACAAACACTTGCGGAACACGGTCGTTCGTGGTTGGCAACAGGAAGCAGTGATCGAAACCGATATCAAGCGGTCCAGGTTTTAACTCGCCATTCCAATCCGGACCCTCCGGGCCGCCTAACCCAAGGTGCCACTTGCCGATAATCGCCGTCGCGTAACCGGCCTGCTGAAGCAAGCTGGGAAGCGTAACGGTGGGCGGCTTGATCAACGCGGGGCTGTTGGGAGGTGCAATCCCGGTCTTGGGAACGCGAAAAGCGTAGGTTCCCGTCAGCAGGGAATACCGAGTGGGGGTGCAGGTCGATGCCGAGCAGTAGCCGCTGGTGAATCGCAGACCCTTCTCCGCGAGTCGATCGATGTGAGGTGTTTGAAGCGCCGTGGCACCGTAGCACGAAAGGTCACCGTAACCGAGGTCATCGGCCAACATCACGACGATATTCGGACGCGCCGTTTCGCCCCAAACGGGCAGCGATGAGAAGGCGGTCGTCAAGCAAGTTGCTAACGCGACGACTGCGAAAGTGCGACTGATCATGTTGTGTCCGCATGGATGAAGGAGTGCTCGAGCGATTCGAGCCCGGCGGAAATGGCTTTCGCGGGATCCGAATACTGGTCCCCAAAGGCGCCTGGCCTGCGTTAACGATACCAGCAACACCGTCCGATTTCGACACCAACCCATCCGCGAGATCATCCGATGCGTTATCACGCCCTGCTGCCCGGCGTCATCGTGGCGACGTCGGGGACCCAATCGATGAATCTGCCGTTTTCTAGACACTCCCGCGAAGCACATCGAGCACGCGTTGCAGATCATCCGCCAACGGAGCGTGGAACTCTAGTTCCTTCTTTGTCTTCGGATGCGTCAGTCTCAAACGCGATGCGTGCAACGCCTGACGATTCAGCAGCGGCAGTTCGCCAGGTGCGGCCCGTCCTCCGCCGAGTTGGGATGCGGTGATTTGACTATGGCCGGCGTAGAGACGATCGCACAGGATCGGACAGCCGATGTGTTCCATGTGAACGCGAATTTGATGCGTGCGTCCGGTTTCCGGCATCAGCTTCACGAAGCAGAATCTTCCAAAACGCTGCTGGACCTCGTAAAACGTCTTGGCGGGACGGCTCGATTCATGCCGATCGCGGATCGCCATCTTGTCGCGTTGGAAAGGGTGCTTACCGATCGGCGCGTCGATGATGTCGCGATCGCGATCCAGATTCCCCGCGGTGATCGCGAGGTATTCCTTCTGAACCTCGCGATCGTGCCACTGCTCGGCGAGATTCAAATGAAACGCGTTTGTTTTGGCGACGACGATCACCCCGCTGGTGTCGCGGTCCAAGCGGTGCACGATACCTGGTCGCGTGGGTCCCCCGACATCCGACAACGACTGGAAGCGGAACGCCAGTGCGCTCGTTAGCGTCCCGGTCCAATTGCCACGCGCCGGATGAACGACCATCCCGGGCGGCTTGTTGACGACGACCATCCCGTCATCTTCGTACAACACATCCAGCGTGATGTTCTCAGGGATCGTGTCGTCCGCGACGGCGTCCGGAACACGGAAACGGATCGCCTCGCCTCCGCGAAGCCGAAGACTGGGACGCACCACTCGTCCGTTGACCTCAGCGCCACCGGCTTGCACGGCATCCCTGAGCTGCTGGCGGCTGAAACCGTCAAAGAGTTGCGTCAGAAAAACATCGATCCGCTGGCCAACGGCCTCGCTCGGGACGATCACGCTACGAAAGGCGGCACACCGACCCTCCAACTGCACGGCATCGGCAACAGACTCGAGCTCATCGAGCTCGGCATCCTCAGCGAATGGTAAATCGCTCACTCGGGCGTGTCCGCCCGCTCGGTCGGTTGTTCGCCCGCGGTGCTCTCGGCGGGAACGTCGAAAGCAGCCGGCGATGGCGATTCAGGTTGAGGTGGTGCATCGGCGGGCTGAGTTTCCGGAATCTGCAGTGGGTCCGCCGGCTCGTCGGTCGCCGACGGCCCCGGATCAGTCGACGCTTCCGTTTCGGATGGCACTTCAATCTCTGCCGACAAAGGAGGTGCCGGTTGCGCTTCGCCACCGCCCTTGAGTTCACCGGGAAACTGCATCGGTGCGACATCAGGAAAATTGAGATCCGGCAGATCTGGCAAACCGTTCGCCCCGGGCAGACTCGGCGGTAGAGCAGGGTCCGCGGGCGCAAAATCTTGCTTCTCGAACCACGCCAGGAATTCCTGAGTCTCGGATTTTTGCAACAGGTCGATCCGGTGCTGAGCCGCTTCAACAATCGCATCGGACTCATTGAGCGCAACGACCTGTCGGTAGGATTCGATCGCCTTGTCGGTGTCCGCAATCGACTCATGGGCCCGCGCTATGCCGAAGTGCGCCCGTGACTCCAATAGCGGATCCTTCGCAGCATCGAGCACTTGGCGATAAGCTTTGAGGGCGTCGCCGATCTGAGCCTCGGCCAGTTCTCGGTCGGTGAAGAGCGAATTGACGCCCTGAAGCAGGTTGGCATCGGCCTGGTAGAGCCGCGCCAAAGTCCCGGCCGAAGTCTTGGCAAATCGATCGCTGACCGCTGCCAACGCCTCAGGATCACCCGATCCGGCATTCTGAAGCAACTCGAGCGTGGCGTCACTGCTGTTCATCGCCGTGTTGCTCTGTAGCAGGCTGACGCCGACGACGGCAACGACCAATCCCGCGAATGCGATCGCGATCCACTTCGTGTAGGGCTCGATCTGCTTGAGGATTCCACCAAGATGCTGAGCCAGTACGTTCTGCTGGAGTTCGTGTCGGCGTTCGGAGTTCATGATCGACGATCCGTCGGGGCCCGCCTCGGGGCGGCGTGAGATGACTAAACGCGGAGAATTGGAAAATGCAGGGTCGAGATGGCCGCCTGGTGGCCGGTGAAACGCCCGTCGCGAAGGTGGAGTGACCCGTCTCTCTCCATGGCACACTATAGAAATCACGGAGAAATGACGTCAATAGGAGCGAATGCCGTCAGGGGTCCGTGGGTGCGACAGCAACACGACCAACCCGGTCGCCGCGAGCACGGCAATCACGACCGTTGCCGGAGCTCGCATCCGCAGATTCGTCCAGTAGACCGTGTGCACGGCGGCAAGCGAAGCGACCAGCGCCAGCGCGGCGGCCCAACGCGGCGTGAACAATTCACGCCGGAGTCGCCAAAGTCCGGTCAACACGAGACCCCAGACAGCCCCATAAAAGGCGGTCACCAGCAGCACGGCCGCGGGACTGCGCCCGGGAACTAGCAGCGGCATCGGGCTGACCAAAGTCAGCAAACGGACCGCGCAAGCCAGGGCAAACGCACGGGGTTCACGGTCGATCGTGGCCCGCGCCACGTCGTAGGCCAATCGATCCTCTTCAATTTCGCCCATTGCCCCTTCGACGCCCTGGCCGAGCGGCGAGCCCTCTGCAGCGGGCGTGATCGGCGCCGACCAAAACTCGGTGGATCTCGGATCGCCCGCGGACCGGCGATCCCAACGTCTGAAGAACTCGTCAGCCGGCCAGGCCTCCCACCATCGACCGCGTCGGAGATGGTCGTAGTACGGGGGGTTATTACCAAGCAACAAGGTGTAGCCACCGTGCGTGGTCGCCCAAACGGGCGAGCCCAATTGGCGATCGTTGCGCGCCACCCAAAGCGCCAATAGCAGTCCGGTCGTCCCCACCAGCGACGCCGCGACGAACGCCCAAGACGGATCACGGCCGGCGGTGCACCATCGCGACAAGGCGTAGGCCACGAGCAGTACGGTCCAGACAATGAACGTGGGTCGACAAAGGTAGGCAAGCGCCGCGGAGATGCCCAATCCCATCACCGTCACGATCCACACCGCGCGGCTTGGAGAGTGCCGCTCTACCACGCCAATCCAGCACCACCATCCGATCGCGGCCAATGCGGCCGCCAACGTCTCGGTCATCACCAAGTTGGCGGATTGCAGGAGGATCGGGTCGACGGCGACAAGGATTGCGGCGACAATCGCGGCAAGCCTTCGCTGGGAGGCCTCCGCAAAGGGTGTGACTCGCAGCGCGCACCGGTACACCACCACGACCGTCAAGATCCCGAGCCAACCGTGGAACAACGCCACCGGTCCGCCGCGCAGGTGCCCATTTCCATCGACGAGAGCGGCGAGGAGCATCGGGTAGAGCGGGGGCCGGAAGGCGGTGGGACTCGCTGCACCGCTGGCATCGCGGACACCCAGCACACCGGTCGTACGAAACGTCTCGGCAATCGCGCGGTAAGCATCGGGATCCGCCGCCAATTGTTCACCGCCGATCGCGTAAACCGCAGCGCGAATCAAACCGGTCGCAAGGATCAGGAAAAGAACGGGACGCATCTGCGGTCGGCCTTGGGATGAACGAGCAAATTTCCAACCGATCCTTCGAAGGACCGCTCGCCCGATTCGTTGACTTCTTGATCAGGCGACGGACGCTATTGGCCGTCGTGGGAACCGTCATCTTAGTCGTGGCCTTCCCTTTTTCGCGACGGCTGACGATGGATCGCGGAATTGAACAGATGTTCGCGGCGACCGACCCGACCCTCTTGGCCTATCACGAACTTCAATCGGCGTTCGGCGGCAATGCGGTGGTGATGCTGGTCTATCGCGATGAGCAGTTGATGACCGCTGAGGGGTTGGAGCGAGCCGCCACGGTGTCGCAACGGATCGCCGCGATCGACGGGGTTCGCGGAGTACTTTCGGTTGCCCAGCTGAACGATCTGTTGAGCGTCATCCGACCGGCCGGACTGCTGACAGGGCTCTCCCGCGATGTCCCGCCTCTGCTGCGAAAGAACGACAACATCGCAATCGCCTTCGAACGACTGTTCACTGGCTACACGCACGGCGACGACGACCAGACATCGGCAGTCGTGGCCATGCTGAGGCGGCCCGATGCGCAGCGGAGCCACCGTGTCATCGTCGACGAAATGCGTGAATTGATCCCGCAGTTGCCCGAGGAGTGCGTCGACGCTGTCCTCGTGGGTGAACCGGTGCTGCTCGATGAGGGATTCGACCTCGTCGAGCGGGATGGCGAGCGGTTGGCTTGGTGGACCATCGGCCTGCTTTCGCCCGTCGTGTTGATTCTCCTGAGGCAACTCCGATGGATTGTGCTACAGAGCATCGTGATTACGTGGGCGGTCACGGTAACACGTGCGCTGCTCTATGGCATTGGGCTCCAGCTATCGCTTGTGTCGTCGATCCTGACGGCAATCGTGACCGTCATTACAGTGACGGCTGTGATTCACCTCGGGACCTCGGCTGCGCAGTTGGTGAAGCGCGGTGGCACCGCCAACCCCTCCTTCGCCACCGATGCGGGGGCGAAAACACTTTGGTGGTTGCTGCCGCCGATTTTTTGGGCGTGCCTGACCGACGCCGCGGGTTTCGCATCGCTGCTGATCGCCAGTGTCGCACCGGTTCGTGACTTCGGATTGATGATGGCGGTCGCTTCACTGGCCGTACTTCTTGGCCTCGTCTTGATGTCGCCGCTGTTTCTCTGCTGGCCCACTCACACCACCTGGCTCGGAGACCGGTTCGGGCACGGCCTGATCCGCAGGTCGCAGCACTGGATTCGACGAGCTTGCGGCGTGCTCGCGATTGTCTTGATCCGCCATCGACGCATGGTCGGGGTACTAGCGGTCGTGCTCCTCGCCATCACCGGTCTTGGGTTGGGGCGCCTGCAAATCGAATCGAGTTTTCTTCGCAACTTTCGCCCAGGCAGTCCGATCGTCCAAGCCTACGAACAGGTCGAGTCGCAACTCAACGGCGCCGGCGTTTGGGATGTCCTGGTCGATGCGCCCCCGGATCTCACGGAGGAGTACCTCCGCCAGGTTAGGGAACTCGAAAATGAACTTCGGGCGATCGAGGTCGATGGACAGTCGCTGACCAAAGTCATCAGCATGGCCGATGCCGATCGGATCGCATCGGCAATCTCCCTGCTTCGCTTCGCACCGCCATCGGCCCGCTTGGCGGGCATGCGTTCGGCCGTCCCCGCGTTTTCAGATGCCCTCCTTGTCCCCGCCGGGGAGCCGAACCGCAAGTTGCGGATTATGCTTCGCAGTCGCGAGCACCTGCCGGCGGAAACCAAGTTGCAATTGATTGCGGCGGTCGAGACGGTCGTGGTGCAAAAAACCGCCGGAGCCGCATGGCAGCAATTGTTTGAAGACTCCGCCACTCCCTCAAAACCAGGGGAGGTTCGACCGGGCCGCGTCACCGGCTACTACGTGATGATCGCGAGGCTGGTTGCGCAATTGATTCGCGATCAATGGAAGTGCTTCGCGTTCTCGGTCGCATTGGTTTGGGTTCTTCTAGCGATCTCCACGCGATCGCTTCGAGTAGCCAGCTACGCCCTGCTGCCCAATGTCCTTCCGGTCCTAACCGTGATCGCCGCGTTCGGTTGGTCGGGAGCCAAGCTGAACATGGGGGCGGCAATGATTGCGGCAGTGTCAATCGGATTGTCGATTGACGGATCGGTTCACTTCCTGGCGAATTACGGCCGAAAAATCGCGCGGGGTCGCTCAGCCCGTGACGCCGCCATTTATGCCCAGCGGCGGATTGGTGTTCCGATTCTTATGGCCACGATCGCTTTGGTCGTCGGCTTCAGTGTTCTGGCCAGCAGCGATTTCGTTCCGACCGCATCGTTTGGAATCCTGACCGCCGCTGCGCTCGTGTTGGGAACCGTCGCCAATCTGACTTTGCTGCCGGCACTGCTCGGCGGGGGTGCGGCTCGACGACCTTAGATCGCCCCCGCCTCTTCGTGCATCCAGCGACGCAGCAGGGGTGCGAGCGCCAGACAGATGAGGCCCGAGACGAGCGCCGCGATCCCGATCGAACCAAAAACATCTCCGTAGATCGTGACGGTCTCGATCGGGGCAGGAATTCCGCCGACTTCTCCTTCGTCACCATGACTGATTCCCGTGAACTGAGAGATTATCGCCGCGAGATACTGAGAAAATGCCGTGGCGAGGAACCAGCTTCCCATCACCGTGCTCACCAAGCGGGCAGGCGACAGCTTCACCACCATGGCCAAGCCGACGGGCGATAAACAGAGTTCGCCGGTCGTGTGCAGCAGGTATCCCAGCAGCAACCAAGGCAAGGCGACCATTCCACGAGACGAGGCGTACTGCACGCCGATCCAAAGCGCCGCGAAACCGAGACCCAACTGCAATAGCCCCAGTGCGAACTTGGTCGGTGTGCTCGGCTCCCAACCGCGCTGTGCCGAATACGTCCAGAGCGCGGAGAAGATCAATCCGAAGATCAATATGTAGATCGGGTTGGCGGCTTGGAAGATACTCGCCGGCAACTCGTCGGTACGATTGGCGATCCCCATACCGATGTGGGCTTCGGTAACCGGCCAAGCGATCGTGAAGTTCGGATCGGCATGCTCGGCTCTCAGCCGATCGAGCTGCGTCAGCGTAAAGGGCCGGCCGTCGAGCGGATATCCGAGCTGCGCCTGCGTTGGCTGGATTGTGAGCGTGGTTCCGACCGAATCAGCCGAAACGACCTCTCGGTCACGAACCCGATCGACGTTTCGATCCGTGAAGTTGTTGATCGAACTGCCAGCCTGCTCGAAAAACGCCCAGAAGAGCATCGAGAAGAACGTCAATACAAAGACAACGAACATCCGTTGACGGCTGACCAGATCGCATCGGAACGTTTCGATCAGGAGGTACCCGAAAGCAAGCAAGCCGGTCAGCGTGAGAATCAACCCGGCGGGTTTGCTGACCTCGTCAACGGGAATCGCTAGCGACCTCATGAGGGCCGAGTCGCTCATCGCGAATGACTCGATGGTCGCCTGCGGGACGATCTGAACCGGCCTGCCATCCGCCGTGAAAATGGAGAATCCGGAGACGAACGCAGCGAACACCGGGATCGACAACGCCACCGCGAGGTAGACCATCCAGTCGCTTCTTCGGGTGAACGACTCGGGTGTTCCCGGTTGCCAATGGGCAGGGCGTCCGGCGCTGGCCGGTAGACCCCCTCGCCCAAGCGCCACCAAGGCGACCACGGCGGCGGCCAACAATGCCGCGGCTACCACCCAATTCACAGCGACGGCCATCGGATTTTCAGGGCGAAAGACGACCAAACCGACCGCGGCCAGTACCGCGCCGAAAAGGATCAGCGCTTTGGTCACCATCGTGGGCATCACGAATACGGCCAGTCCGATGAGCATCCCAATGGTCGCCAGCCCGAACCCATAGTGCCAACCATACGTCTGTCCGATGTAGCCGCACAGCAATGGACTCATCGCCGCGCCGAGGTTGATACCCATATAAAAAATTGTGAAACCCGCGTCGCGCTTGGAGATGTCCTTGGTGTACAGCTCGCCCACGATCGATGAAATGTTCGGTTTGAAAAATCCGTTTCCGACTATCAACAATGCCAGCGCGAAGTAAAAAGCCGACGCGGTCTCGATGGTCATCGCCAGGTGACCCGAGGCCATCAAGATGCCGCCAATGATCACGGCGCGGCGGGCGCCCAGCAGACGATCCGCCAGCATCCCACCGATGAATGGCGTCATGTAGACGAGGGCGGTGTAGGCCCCGTAGACGCTGTATGCCCGCGCGTCGTCGTAGGCTAGAAAGCCCTTGAGCATGTAGAACACCAACAGCGCCCGCATGCCGTAGTAGGAAAAGCGTTCCCACATCTCGGCGAAGAACAGGGTGTACAGACCGGTGGGATGTCCGAAGACGGTCCGCGGGTCGACAACCACTTCACCCGGCGGAACCAAACCGCCATCGCCTGCAGCGGCTCCGGCATAGTCACCCTGCGTCATCAATCATTTCCTTTCGCCTGAGAGCGTCAGCGTTGATCCGATGGAAACCTCACGTCAGCGAATCGCGATTCACCAGCTCGGGGGCGCCGACGAGGAGGGTCTGCTTGCCGTCATGGTAGTAGACACGATTGCGGCCGATCTTCTTCGCCGCGTAGAGAGCTTCATCGGCGCGTCGAATCAGCTTTCCGACGGCCAATTCCTCACGCGGCTCGCTCAATCCCGCACTCAAAGTCACCCGCAGCTGTTCGCCACCCAATTCCAACGATTCATCGGCGAGTTTGCGGCGGATCACGTCGACACGATCGGCCGCCAACCGCAGCGGCGACGGAAGCAGCAGGGCGAATTCCTCGCCGCCATACCTCGCCACCAGATAGGCCCCATCGAATGACGACTTGAGTATCGAAGCGACTTGGCGTAGTACCTCGTCGCCGAGCTGGTGACCGTGCGTGTCGTTGAACTGCTTGAAGTGGTCGATGTCCACCATCACCATCA
>JBGTCJ010000336.1:0-13025 GCA_041748895.1 Pirellulaceae bacterium | reverse complement strand
AAAGATTTCGGAGATCGGGGGGATGATTGCGACCTACGAGGAAGTCGATTTCGCCTCCTTCCCCGATGACTGAGTGCATCGCTCCAAAGTCAACACGTCCCACCAAACGACCCACACGCTGTCCCCGAGCCATTTTTCCGTCGATCGCGAGAAAACCCGGCATAACGAAGATCCTGCATCCGCTGTTTGACAGTTGAAGATGGAATCGTTACCATTAGTGGCAACTGTTCTTTTTCAACTCATCGTGGACTTTCGGCATGGACCGGTTTCTTGTGACCAGGTTTCTTCGTTGCGCCCAGCGCGAACTCGCTCATCGCACCATCGCTGGGGTGATGACCTTTGCGTGTTGGGCATCGTTGGCGAGCGCTCAGGATGTGCCGGAACTTCATCAGTACTTGATGCAGGCCAACCAAGCGCAGCTGGTCATGTTCGCCGACAAGGATCTCTTGCCCAAAGAGCAGATCCAAACGCTGGCGGGGGGGCTCCGCGAGATCATTGAGCAACAGCGTGGACTCGAAAGCCCAACCCTTCACAGCTACATGGCGATTGAGGGCGAGCTCACCAAGCGAGTTGGCAGCGAGGCATCCAATTTGCACCTGGGTCGCAGCAACAACGACTTGGGTGAGACGATCAACCGAATGTACATGCGTGCATTGCTATTGGACGTCTTGGACGCCATTGCAGTGGTTCGCTCGCGTCTGCACGACCTCTCCGAAGAGCATGTCGAAACCGTCATTCCCGGTTTGACTCACGCCGTTCAGGCCCAACCGACCACCTTGGCCCACCTCTTGTTAGCCATGGATAGCGGGCTATCACGCGATAGCGAACGGTTGCAGCAGGTTCATGACCGCGTGAACCTCTCGCCATTGGGCTGCGCCGCCTTCACCACCTCAGGGTTTGATTTCGACCGAACGTTGCTCGCCGAGTTGCTCGGGTTTCCCGCACTGCTCGAGAATGGTTACGACGCCATCATGGTTTCTGCCGCCGACAGCAAAGTGGAGTTCGCGACAACGATTGGTTTGTCCGCTTTGGGTGTGGGACGATTTATCCAGTACGTGCTTTTTCAGTACGACGATCCGTCGCCGGGCATTTATGTCGAAGGCGATATCGTTTCGCGAAGCAGCATCATGCCCCAAAAGCGAAACCCAAGCGCGCTCGAGAGGTTGCGACTGCGTGCCAGCGAAGTCGTTGCCAATGGGCAAGCCGCGACTTTCTTTGTCCACAACACGCCGATGTACGAGGTCAAGGACATCCGAGAGGACCACTTGATTCGGACCGATCGGTTTGCCAAGGAGGCGTTGGATATGTACTCGAGATTGGATGAGGTGCTCAAGTCGCTCACGATTCGTAAAGATGTCCTGCTGGACCAGGTCGAGCGAGACTACGCCACGATGACTGAGTTGGCCGACACCCTTCACCGGCGTGCCAATCTCCCCTACCGACAGGGATACGCGGTCGCCTCCGAGTTGACGACCTACGGTCGGCTGAACAACAAACGCCCGCTCGACATCACCGCAGAAGAGTTCGACGCAGTTTGCGTGAAAGTGACCGGCAAGCCGTCGGGTATTTCGGAACAAGAGTTCCTCGCTGCGGTTGATCCATACAAGCTGATCTCGAATCGCAAAGGCCGAGGAGGCCCCCAGCCTGCGGAGACCAAGCGGATGCTAGCTGACCAGCGGTCGGATCTTGAATCGGTTCAGCAGTGGGTCTCCGACCATCGTGAACACCTACAAAAGTCAGAAGCTCAGCTGCAGGCGAGATTCGATGGGCTCGCCGACGCGGGGCAATGACGTTGAATGTTTTTACTTTTTTCTAATGTCTCACTCTGGAGTTCTATCAATGTCCTCACGAAGGTTTAGGGAGGGGTTCACGCTAGTTGAACTTCTCGTAGTCATCGCCATCATTGGGGTCATGGTTGGATTGTTGTTGCCGGCCGTGCAGGCTGCGAGAGAAGCCGCGAGGCGGATGAGTTGTGGAAACAACTTCAAGCAGATCGGGCTGGGAATTCACAATTATCACGCCTCCTACAACAAGTTGCCGATGCAGAAGTTCGGCACCGCAGATCCCAATGCCGGCTTCAATAACAACAACTATGTCTCGCCGACCGAAACGGCTAATCAGTGGATGCTCAGCTACCTCGTCGGCATTCTGCCATTCGTTGAGCAGCAGGCGCTTTGGGAGCAGATCAGCTCACCCAGCATTCTGAACGCCAACGGAACGACGAGACCTCCCGCCACTCCTTGGCCCGCGATGGGTCCTACGCCAGACAACATGCCGCTCTATGGACCTTGGGTGACGGAGATTTCGACGTACCGTTGTCCGAGCGACCCCGGAATTGGCTTGCCAGCGTACGGGCGGACCAACTACGCCGCCTGCTTTGGTGACGGCTCGCAGCGGCAAGACCGGGGACCGCTCAATCGCAATAACTTCCTTGTCAATAACACTCAGGCCCAGGAAGTAAGGGCCGGGATGCGCGGCGTCTTTGTGCCTGCTTCGCAGACCGGGTTTCGTGATATTCTCGATGGAACCGCCAATACGATCATGTGCGGGGAAATCGCAACCGACCTCGGCGATCGCAACATCAGCACCAACGGGATCATGGGGCCGCACAGTCCACAATCGGTCGCCCCGTTCTACGCGAGCTGTCGAAACACACCTGGGTTTATCGATCCGCTGCGGCCCCGATTTGCGGCGCCCGGAGCGACGGTCGCGACCATGATGAACGTTCGGCATGGCCGCGGGTTCCAGTGGTCCAATGGGTTCGTTTACATGACCGGGGTGCACACGATCCTTCCGCCCAACAGCGAGATCTGTATGCAAAACCAGAACCGGGTGACCGGAGCTTTTGACAACGCCATGGTGGCCCCACCGAGCAGCCGCCACCAAGGCGGCGTGCACGTTTTGTTCGCCGATGGAGCGGTGAAATTCGTCACCGACAGTATCGAAGCTGGCAACAACACGGCTCCACCGGTACTCTTTGGAGGCGTCGGCCCCGCTGCCCCAGGATCACGTAGTCCCTACGGGCTGTGGGGAGCTCTCGGTACCCGCGCCGCCAAAGAAGTCGTCGACTCATCCCAACTTTAGAATCGTTCCGAAACCAAGTGATGGAGTTTGCTTCCGCTATGAAGTTTTGCTTGTGGACCGTCTTGTTCGTCGCTTTCGCTGTGTCCAATGGTTGTAACAAAGCGGACACGTCGATGATCGATATTTCGGAGGCCGAGAAGTATCAGACCAGCGATGAAGACTACAAAAACAACCCGCAGCCAGGTGCCGACTGATCGAATCACGCGGGGTGGGGTCGCGCGATCAATACTTCGCGCTTCCCTCCCGCGGGCCCTCGAGCGCGAAGCGTTTCGAACCCAACGCTTTGCATCACGCGACGAACGGGCGTGCTGACGCAGTAGCTGACCAATCGCCCATCCGGGGCGAGTAGACCGCGGATCACGGCCAGGAAATCGGCGGACCAAAGGTCCGGGTTGGTCGATGGGCTGTAGGGGTCAAAGTAGATCGCATCGAAAGGTTGCATGCTTAAGATGGATGGATCGCAACTCCATTCAATGGCATCGCGGCAATTGACTTGGAGTGAGATCGCAGGGGCGGGCTCCAGTCGTGATGTTTCTCGCCCGCAACGGTCGAGGAAATCGCAGAAGCGATCCACAAGAACGGGAGTTCTCACGAACCGTTCGAATCGCAATTGACGAATCGCATCCCCGCTGGGTAGTTGCGATTCGAGCCCTACGTAGGCCAGCGGCGTTGACGAGGCGATCGCCTCGTCGGCGGTGAGCAGCCAGTTCAACCCCGCACCGAGCCCTACCTCAAGCACTCGCGTCGGCAACTCAGCGGCCAACCGGTGGCTCACACCTGAGTTCTCCAAGTACACGTGCCTGGACTCGGCGACCGCACCGCAGCCGCTGTGCATCGCATCTCCAAGTGCCCGATCGACCAGTGTCGGACTGCCGTCATCGGTGATCAGCACCTCGTAACGAGCATCGACACAGCTCAATACGTCTCGAACAGGCGGCGGCATCAGGCGACCGGGTCGGCGGCAAGCGAAGGCAAGTCGCTGAGCATGCCGGCAACCGCCGCTCGGATTCGGTTCCGCGCCGCATTGTCCAACGGGCTGACCAGTGGCAACAGGGGTCCGGTTTGGGCAATCCCTGACAATTCGACCGCCTCGTGCAGTACTCGAATCGGGTTGATCTCATTGCGTAAATTCTCCAGCGGAAGGAAAAATTTACGGATCGATTCAGCCTCACCCCACCTTTCACTCTGTATGGCTCGCAACATCCGCGCACTTGCCGACGGCGCGACACAAACGCACCCACTGGTAAACCCGGTAATGCCAAAGTCACGCAGGTGAACGATCGCCGGTTGCTCGCCAATTCCACTGATTACCCGTTCGCGGGGAAACACGTCGAGCACCTCCCGAAGGTAGGGATCGTCGCTGGGATCGTCCAGGACGACGGCGTATTTGATCCACGAGATCACCCCGTCCTTCTCAAGCGCCTCGATCAAATGCGGCGCGAGCCACCGGTCGAATTTCAAGTAAACCACCAGCGGCTTTCCGGCGGCTTCGGCCGCCCTTCGAATGCCCGATGCGATTCCGGCTTGGTCGGTGATGTCCCGCTGCGGCAGGACCATTGCCGTCGGATACTCGAAGTCACG
The DNA here is from genome assembly GCA_041748895.1 of Pirellulaceae bacterium. GTDB lineage: Bacteria > Planctomycetota > Planctomycetia > Pirellulales > Pirellulaceae > UBA6163. The sequence goes on along the minus strand of JBGTCJ010000336.1, from coordinate 8,360 downwards.
CAGCACCTCCGCATGGTCCATCATCAGTCCGTAGGTGGGACCGATCGATGGACAAATCGTGGTCGCATCATCCGCCAAGTCGCTGAGCAACCCCAGCAAGTGCGAATACTCCGAAGGCCGAAGGTGGTACACGAGCGCGTTGCCACCATAGAGCAAATGGTTGACGCCACCCTCAACGATGTACGTGAGAATCTTGGCATTTTCTGCCCGATCGATCGCGCCGGCGGGAGTCCTGGCGAGCGGTGGGACGGCGATCACGCTTTCGCGTAGACGGTCAAGGTCGGGAAGTCGAGTGTCCATGGCGGGGGAGGTGTGGTTGCGAGGAAACGGTGTAATCTCAATCAATCAGGCTGCCTATCGTAACTGCTCTTCGGCGGCGCTGTCTCGTAGGTATCGCGGCAAAAGCGAAACCGCCGTGGACACGTTCCCCGAACGCAAAATCGGGCCAATCAATCGCGCCACATCGGTCGCAGTGGGTAACAGCGGTTGGACGGTCGGTTGGCCCGCGGCTAATGCAGGATCCGCGGCGATCGCCGCCGTCGCACCGAATGACTCAGCGCACTGGTCCCACCTCGCCCTGGGCCAAACTCGTGACCGACCGTCGAATTGCCCATGTTGGCAATCACGAAGCCATTGCTCTCGGGTCCAATCCGCGACAAAGACCTGATTTCGGTAGGCGTTTAGGGCTACCCACACGTGATTCGTGCCCTGCAGAGCGTCCGGTACCGATACATCATCCGGCGGGGGCAACGGCCGCGCCGCCCAGACGGCCGCCGCCATCGCCGCAAGCGTGTCGACAGCGACGATGGGGCATTGCCAAGCGTAAGCGAGCATCTTCGCGGTCGTCACGCCAATCCTGAGCCCCGTGAACGAACCCGGTCCGCTGGCCACGGCGACATAGTCCGCGCCGGTCTGGGGCGAGTCGACGTCGAGAAGGAGTCGATCGATCGCGGGGGCGAGTGCAGCCGCCGTCCGCCGATCGCCCGGCAAGTCGATCGATTGCGTCACAACCCCGGCGTCTACCCATGCGATCGACCCGGCGCGACCGCTGGTCTCGATCACCACCCCAAAGCGCATTCGATCCAACGGTCGCAATGCATCGGAAGAGAATGAATTCAACGCAGAATTAGTCAATTTCTTGCCCTTTGGCGACGTTTTCGGATGTTTAGCTTCCTATGTCGCTGAGAGGGCTCTGGCGTTAAACTTTTCGGCTGGATCGATGAAGCCCTGGCGCAATCGAATTTCCGCTCGCCCATCACAGCACCGAGTCGTCCACAGTGAAACGCGCCGTTATCAGTGACATTCACGGCAACCTCGAAGCCCTGCTGGCCGTTTTGAAGGATATTGACCAACAGACCGTCGATCACATCATTTGCCTGGGCGACATCATTGGCTATGGACCAAATCCTTGCGAGTGCCTCGATTTGGTGATCCGACGTGCCCAGCGAACCATCTTGGGCAACCATGATCAGGCCGCACTCTTCGACCCCGAAGGCTTTAACCCCGTTGCACTGCAGGCGATCTACTGGACCCGTGATTCGCTCGACAACGGCCCCGGTGGCAATGATCAGGTCAATCGTCGGTGGGATTTCCTCGGCGAGTTGCCGCGATACTTCACCGACGGCATCTGGATGTTCGTCCATGGATCCCCGCGTGATCCAACCAACGAGTACGTGTTCCCCGAGTACATCTTTGACCAGCGAAAGATGGAGGCGCTCTTTGGCAAGGTCGATCAGTACTGCTTCATGGGACACACGCACCTACCGGGCGTCTTCACCACGTCCTGTGAATTCATCACGCCCGACCAGTGCGACCACGTTTTCAAGTTGACCCACGAGAAGGTGCTCGTCAACGTCGGAAGCGTCGGCCAACCGCGTGACGACGACAATCGCAGTTGCTACGTGATCATCGATGATGCCGCCGAGACGGTAACTTATCGGCGGGTTGAGTATGACTTTGAAAAGACGGCGGCGAAGATTTACGCCGAACCCGAATTGGCCGATATGCTCGGGGATCGGTTGAAGCACGGCCGCTAGAATCCCGCTTGATCGTCGTATTCGGCACCCCTACCTCGACGTTCAATCAGTTTTGGCGGTTCAGCCATTCACCGCCCACCGCTGTCCATGCTATGGGTAGCTCGGAAGAGCGCTTCTCTCCACTCCGATGCCACCCCCTCGACGGCTGTAGTCCATGGTTTCGCCACGATCGGCCATCCTCCGATTGCGAGTCGCCGTCACCGCGCGGCAACGCCGCCAACAGGTTGAGCGATTGTCGCAGCGAGGGATGGCACCGATGTCCGTCCTCTTCTACCACCGAGTTGCCGACACCTGTCCGAACCCATGGAGCATCGGTACCGCAGAATTCGCATCTCAGATTCACGGCTGCAAAGATCGCTTTGATTTGATCTCGCTCGAGGAATTGCAGCGCCGCTCGCGAGCCGGGGCAAGTTTTCGACCGAGCCTGTCGGTCACTTTCGACGATGGTTACGCCGAAAATTGCGGTTTTGCGATCCCTCTCCTGCTGCGATTGCGGATCCCCTGCACCTACTTTGTCACGCTGGGGAACGTGCTCACCGGCGCCCCGTTCCGGCACGACACCGACCGGCAATGCCCCTTGCCGATCAACACCATCGAAGAGCTTCGCGCGATGGCTGACGCAGGCATCGAGATCGGACTTCATACGCGAAATCATTTCGATTTTTCTTCTTCCGCTCGGAGTGGACCGGTGGACGCGGGTCGCCTGCGGTGCGAAATCATTGATGCGGCGTCGGAGTTGGCGCACTGGATTGGTCGCCCGGTCCGGTACTTTGCATTCCCCTATGGGATGCCGGAGCAGTTAACCCCTGCGGCAATTCAAGCGACGATCGACGCCGGCATGATCGGGTTCTGCAGCGCCTTCGGCGGCTACAACTTTCCCGGCCAAGATGCGTTCCACATTCGCCGCTTTCATGGCGATCCCGATACGGGGCGGTTTCTAAACTGGATCAGCTTTGACGCCAAGAAGGTTAAACGCGAACCGGCCATCGTGTCGCCCGCGCCACCAGCGCCGCCTGTGACAACAGAATCCCCGACGGCACTTGGGCGGGCAGGAGAGCTCGGGGCAGCGGGAGAACCGGGTCAGCTGGCCGCACGAAGACCGCTGCGAGCCCTGTTCGTCATCACCAGCATGCCGGTCGGGGGCGCCGAGACACTGCTCGTCAATCTGATCGATCAATTCGACCCCAAGCGAATCATTCCCGAAGTCGTTTGTTTGAAAGAACCGGGGCCGCTCGGCGAACAGATCTCGAGCCGTCACCGTCTCCACCACGGCTTGATCGGAGGCAAATTCGATCTGTCGGTTCTGCCACGGCTCACCCGCCTTTTTCGCGAGCGAGCGGCCGATGCCGTGATCACGGTCGGTGCGGGCGACAAGATGTTTTGGGGGAGATTGGCGGCAAAAGTGGCGCGAGTCCCCGTGATCGCCAGCGCGCTGCATAGCACCGGATGGCCTGACGGAATTGGTCGCCTCAATCGGCTGCTGACGCCTTGCACCGACGCCTTCATCGCCGTGGCCGAACACCATGGCGATCACCTCGTTCGCAGGGAAGGTTTTCCGCCGCGGAAAGTCGCGGTGATCCGCAACGGCATCGACTGCGAGCGTTTCAAACCGGACGCAAACGCGGCGAGCGAAATTCGCGCGGAACTAGGTCTACCGCCGGAATCACGCCTGGTCGGGATCGTCGCGGCGCTTCGTCCCGAGAAGAACCATCGCCTGTTCGTTGATGTGGCGAGTCAAATCGCCCAGGGTCCGAACGGTCCGCAAACGCACTTTTTGATCGTTGGCGATGGCCCGGAAAGGTCGACGATCGAGGGATTGATCGCCGATGCGGGACTGCAACGACAGGTGCACCTGCTCGGGACCCGCCACGACACACCGCGGATCGTCGCCGCGCTCGACACCTTCCTGCTCTGCTCCCAAAACGAGGCCTCGCCAGTGTCGATCCTTGAGGCGCTAGCCGCAGAGGTCCCGGTCGTTGCGACAGACGTCGGCTCGGTCGCGGAATCGGTCCGCGAGGGCGAAACGGGCTTTCTCGTCGCGTGTGACGACCGAGAGACCATGGCACGAAGGGTCAAGTCGCTATTGTGCGACGAAGCGCTCCGCCGGCGGATGGGGATTCGCGGACGGCAGTGGGTGATGCAAACCGGATCACTCGAGCAAATGGTTGATGGCTACACGAAACTGATCGAACGGCTGTACACTGCGAAGTGGTGTGGGCTGGATTTTCCCGCCCCCGTCGCTGTCTCCCCACCCCTTTCAGTCTCGGCTCCTGTTTCGTGTTCACGCGACCCTTCAATCGCCCAGTCGCCCGATCGATCGTCGCCGACGAGTACGATGGTCTCGCCCGCCGCCATCTCCAGCTGGCCCGACACAAGTTCGCTCTCGACGACGGTGCCGGGGAAGTGAGTACGTCTTGGACAATCCCAGCCGTAAGCGCAAGCGACCGGACCAACGGTATACCAGCCGTAAGCGCAAGCGACCGGACCGTTGAATCGTCTCCTGTCCGCATGCTCGCGCATAGCGGCTCGTATAATTCCCAGCGCTCGGATCGTTGGTGTACCAGCGGTAAGCGCAAGCGACCGGGCCGACTCCACGACGGTGTCGGGAGAGTAGGTACATCGTGAGCTTGTCCGTCCGAGACTTTCGTCTCTCTGAAGTCGTCCAAGCCATTGGCGGGAGCCGAATGAAGCTGACCAGTCAAGCGATCGTGATCCTGGCCAAGCTTTTCAGTGGGTTCACCGTCCGCTGGGTCGACATCGCCCCCGATACGTGCCAGCGGATCTATTTTGCCAATCACACCAGCCATCTCGATGCCGTGGTGCTGTGGTCGGCGCTGCCCCGTCAGCTCCGCGCGGTGACGCGTCCCGTCGCGGCGAAGGATTATTGGTCCAGCGGTTGGCTTCGGCCACACATCGCCAAGTCGTTCAATGCCCTGCTGATCGATCGCCAAGAAATCAAAGTTCACCAGAGTCCGATTGACCTGATGCTACGTGAGATGGGGGACGTCTACTCTCTGATCGTTTTCCCCGAAGGCGGCAGGGCCGACGGGGATGAAATGAGTGAATTCAAGAGCGGTCTCTACTACCTTGGGAAAAAGCGTCCCGATTTGGAACTGGTTCCGGTCTACATCGACAACGTTAACCGTATTCTTCCGCGGGGTGAGTTCCTGCCCGTGCCGCTGCTTAGTTGCATCACGATCGGCCCACCGATCTGGCTCGAGGCCGGAGAACCCAAACAAGAATTTCTCAGACGTGCCCGGCAAGCCGTGAAACGATTGAAAGAAATTTAGTAGAGGTTTAAGGGGTCAAGAGGTTTAAGGGGTCAGGAGTCAATTGTGCGAAGCACCCGAAGGGCCGCTGCGGCAATTGACTCCTGACCCCTTAAACCTCAAAGGTAGCGAGCGAGCGGGCCGCCTCGCGCAGCCATGGCATCCACGCGTGAGACGATCTCGCGGTCTTCCGTTAGAGCGGGCGCATGATGCGGCTTGATCCTGGCATCGATGATCAACGGGCCGTGACATCCCCAGTGCTTGTCGAGCGTCGCCTCCCGCACCCCCGCGATGTCAACCGCAGGATTGCTCCGCGTGAAGGTCACCCAAAGCCAGTTGCGGAGCGATGCGGCAGCAAACGCGGCATCGTCGACCATCGTGACGATGGGAAAGCCCTCAAATCCGCTCGCGCCTTGACCGATGGCGTCACCCCAGTGTGTGGCCAATGCAGTCGAATCGCCGCGAGAATCGTGATCGGCGAACTTCGGCGGCGTGACCGCCAACACCCCCGGCATCACCACGCGGCATTCACGAAACCCGTCGGGAAGACTGAGGTGGTCGGGCAACTCGCTCCGCAACTTCCGAATCGGCGATCCCGCCGCAGCGATCACCAGCTTCGATCCCCGATTGAAACCGGTCCCGCTGTAGTCGAGCGTATCGATGGTTGTTCGCGTCTGGAAATGGAGGTCACGCCGCGGATCGAATCGCTCAAGGACGTGAATCAGGAAGGCCTCGATGTCGTGAATGTCGAGATCCCCTTGCCGGTCCTCGGTGATCAGCAGGTATTTAGCCAAGGACAGCTGCCCATTGCCGAGGATCGCATTGGCCTGAGTCAGTAATTCCTGTGGCTCGGTCTCCGATAGGTGGGGCATGTAACGCTCGCTACCGATCGCCAGCAGCAGCGGGTGAACGCCGGCCGCATCCACAGCATGAACCGCCTTCACGCCCGGAATCACCGAGGGAATGATCGGGTCGGTCAGGTCATGAATCAATTGGCCAAAGGTCGTGTCCTCTTGAGGTGGTCGACCCACGACCGTGAAGGGCCAGATCGCTCCCTCTCGATGCCAAACGTGTTTAACCCGCATGAATGGGAAGTCGTGCCGCAGGCTGTAGTAACCGAGGTGATCGCCGAAGGGTCCCTCGGGTTTCGTCGCACCAGGCATTTCACGGGTTTTGGGATCGATCTCACCAACGATCGCAAAGTCCGCGTCGGCGTAGACCGGGGCGTGGTCACCGCGCAGCATCGCGATCCGCCTACCGGCCAGCGCCCCCGCGAACGTCAATTCGGTCAGCCCTTCGGGCAGTGGCATCACGGCGGCGAGCGTCATCGCGGGTGAGCCGCCGACAGTGATCGTGACCGGCAGCGGTCGACCGCAGTCGATCGCCGCGCGATGGTGAACCCCGATGCCGCGATGGATCTGATAGTGCAACCCAACCTCTCGGTCACTGACGTAGTCGTTTCCGGTCAATTGAACGCGGTACATCCCCAAATTGACCCGCATCAGGTTTTCGGGTGCCAACGGATCGACGCTCAAAACCTGAGGCAAAGTCACGAAGCTGCCGCCGTCGTCGGGCCAACACTTCAAACGCGGCAGGTCGCTCAGGGTGCAACGATTGCGGGAGACCGCGGCGGAACGTGTCCATCGTGGAAGCATTCGGAGCGCCGTCCATGGAGTCCCCGCATACCGCAGCGGACGACGTGGCAGCGCCGACGGATCGAGTTTCAACTCGATCAACCGTCGCACCGACTCGAGCGTATCGCGAAACAGGTACCGGGCCTGTTCGAGCGAACCAAATAGGTTGCTGGCCATCGCGAAGCGGCACCCCACCACGTTGGTGAACAGCAATCCCGGTCCACCGCGGTGGTAAACCCGCCGCTGAATTTCCGCCATTTCCAAATTCGGGTCGATCGCATCGCTGACCTCGATCAACCGACCCCCGCGGCGCAAATCATCAACCACGTCACGAGTGCTGCGATGCTTCATCAATCAACAAGTGGTCCGGTGGGCGATGCTCGAACGTCGTCATGCGAAAATGACCGCTGACGCCCGGTGAAGCTAACGGCCTTTGTGACGGACTTGCGCGGATCGGTGGAGCAAAAGGTCCATTGAATAGACCGCACTGGGGAGGATTTCGCACTCGGCCCAGCAACCGGGACAGGCGCGAACCCACCGGCGTTGATCGTTCGCCCGCATGCTGGTCCAAATCTCCTGGAAAGACTGTGCTCGTAGGTTACCGACGATTTGGGTGTTGAATTGGCAGGTCGGAACATCGCCATTTGGGAAAATTCGCAGGTGCGTCGACAGCGCGATGCAGGGGGGATTGGGAGCCGAGACGCCCTCAACGATACGGTTGCGAATGCCACGGAGATAGTACCTTTTTGCGATCCGCTCGGCCCACGGCAGGTCCGCGGCATCGTCGTGTGCTTCATCGAGCAACTTTGCGACCGCCGAAACATCCAGGTCGCCAAACGTTAAGAACTCTCCGGGTGCTTTGGGGGCCGCATCAAGGTCCCTCTCGAGATTGTAGGTGGCGCTGGTGCCATAGGCGATCACGAGATGATGTGGGATCGCAAATTCGCGGAGGAAATGTCGCAGCTGTCGATAGTGGTCGGCGCCCTCGCCGTCGACAACCGTTTGGTTGACCATCAGCCGAAGGTTCAACGCTTTGCGTCGGGGCGCCAACTCGCCAAGTGACTTGAGAACGCTCGGCCAGGCGATCGAACTCCCCCGAACCTGGTTGTGCTTTTCCCCCATCCCATCGACCGATATCAGTAGTTCCAACGGCACGGATCGATCGCGCGACTCGCAAAATTTCACTAACCTGTCGGTCAAGAAGGCGTTCGTCGTTACATGCAAAACCAGCGGCCGGAGCGTTTCGATCGCGGCATTGGCAATGTCGACCAAGTCCGAACGCACCAAGGGTTCACCACCGGTCAACCGGACGACATCCATCACTGGCAATTGCCGAAAGATACGCTTGATTTCATCAAGCTTCAAATCGCCGGCGGTCGGCAGCTTCCAGGAGTCACACATCACGCAACGAGCGTTGCAAC
>JBGTCJ010000335.1:0-7358 GCA_041748895.1 Pirellulaceae bacterium | reverse complement strand
GGCGGGTACGAGAATATCGGCCGCTCGGTACTTTTGGGCGACGGCAGCCACGTTGAGGACCGTTCCCGACACCGGAATTCCGCTGATGATCGTTCGAGGCCACTCTTCTTGAGGATCAACCAATGCGACAACGCGGAGTTCCATCGACTGATTGCCATTGATCTGGCCGACCAGTTGGCCGATTTCGTGGTCGGTCCCCACCATAATGGCCGGACGTCGCGTCCGTTTACTCAAGTACGGTGCGATCCGTTCGTCAAACAATCTCCAACTGCATCGTAACCCTCCCACAACGACGATCGTCACCACCGTATCGAGAAGGATCGCGATGCGAGGAATCTTACCATCGAGTCGCAGCAAAAAATGGTCAATGAACGCGATCGCGATCATCGAGATCAGTGACACTTTCAGAAGCGCCGTGAGGTCGGCAAACGTGACGTGCCTTGCCCAAGCGTGAAAATGACCGCCAAGATAGTAGACAATCAATTTTGTCAACACGACCGCCGCGATTGTCGATCGCATCAGCGAACGAGCGGATTCGGGCATCTCGAAATCGAACCGAGCCGTGAATGCGAAAACGTATATCCAGCCGAAAAGCACCAGATGAGAAAACATCAGCAAAGGTAAGCGCAAGCGTGGTTGGCGTAAAACGCCGACCCAGCCGGTCGCCCAGCGAGCGAGGCTCGAGTTCATTGACTCGGTGGCTTGGGAGTTCATGATCGAAACGCTACTCTTGGCCAGAACTGGGATGTTTACTTTCTTCCAGGGCGAGACTCGGCCTACGCTGAGATGCTCGCTTCGGTCAATTGGCTTTCCGCTGCCGAATACCGCTGGTGATACTTTCCCACGTATCCATAGGGATCACTGCTGTACCCCGAATAGACGTAAGACTTTTGCGCGGAGCGTTCGACACCGTTAACAATGACGGCGGTGGGATGGACTTCGATATCCGATAGGATCTTGACCGCGTGCTCGACCACCCTTCGGCCGTTTTTGCAGACCCTGACGGTCATGATGACCGAGTCGACTCTTGGCGCTATGATGGCCGGGTCAGCGACGGCGAGGAGTGGCGGGGCATCGATCAGAATCAGGTCATACGCAGACTTGGCCTCGTCGAGTATTTCCTGGAAACGTCTGGACTCGAGCAACTCCGACGGCTCGGACGTCTCGCGACCGTGTGGCATGATGTGGAGGTTGGCTAGGTCCGATGCGTGAACCGACCGGACGAGAGGTTGGTTCGCCAGTAGGAGGTCCGCCAATCCGGGTTGTTCCGGAACGCCGAACAGTTTGGAGATCATCGGTCGACGCAGATCGGCGTCGATGAGAAGCACTTTTTTTCCGGTTCGCGAGAGTGAAACCGCCAGGTTTGCGATCGTGGTCGACTTTCCGTCACCCGGCTGGGGACTGGTCATCATGATCGTGCGAACCGCCTCACGGCGATTGTTGATCAGGAGCGACGTTCTGGCGATTCGATAGATCTCTGCCTCCGGCGACTGCGGGCTGTGGAAGGCGACGACCGACGGAGCGATCGAGGAGGTCACCAAGATCCTCGCCGAGGGCTTCTTGATCGAAAACCTTGGCACATGCGCGATAACCGTTGCACCCGTGGCCTGCTCAATATCCGACGAGCTATTGAAGGTCACGTCCAACATTTCGGCAACGACCGCTAGCGCGGTGCCCAAACCGAACCCCAAGAACAGTCCGATGAACACGAGGATCGGAAGTTTGGGCCAGGCCGGAAACCGCGCCGGTTCAGGGTTTGCCAAAAGGTCAGTCGAGAAGCCTGCGTAGGATCTCGACAGGTTGAGTTCCTGAAGTCGCAGGATCACCTGGTCGTATCTCGCTTGGGCACGATTGAATTTCGCCCGCAGAGAAGCCCCGAGCATGTAGTCGTTTTCGACCTGCTTGGCAGCCGCCAATTCGACTTCGGAGTCCTTCAACAGAATTGCCTTCCGCTTCTCCAACTCCGCGATGTCGTTCCGCAGCAGCATCGTGTAGGTCTTGAGCATTTCCGCGGGTACCAGCTTCCCCTTGCTTGTCTCGGCGGCGAGAGGTGCGTGGTGGTCAAGGAACTGGCGGGTGATCTCAATTTCTCGACGTGCCGCATCGACCAGCGGATGATTTGCCCCAAAAGCGTCACTCAAAGCCCGTTCCTTCTGAACCAATTCCAAGAGGCGGCTGTACTGGACGCGCGCGGCTTCCTGTCGAAGCGGTTGTTCAGCCTGGAATGATTCCGACTGGATCTCGCCCCGAGTCATTTCCAAGAAAAGTTTGAGGCGTTCGACTTCCTTCTGACTGAGCAACGCCAAATGATCAAGGTTGTCTAGCGTTCGCGAGTCATTCGCGACCAAGTAGTTTTCGATCACGTCCAACCGCGATTGCTGCTCAGCCAGTTGATTTCGAACCAGATTCAACTCGAATTCGAGCTTGGCGAGACGCTCGCGATGGATGTCTTGGAGTCGATCCCCCTCGAAAAGCGCGGGAACCGACTGTATGAACTCGCGATACTCTCTATCGGCTGATGCGAGCTCTTGTTCATGAGTCGCCCGCGCATCCTCGATTAGTTGAACCGCCTGTTCAGACGTGTTCTCGCCGTGGGATTCGACATAGGTTCGATAACTTTGGTAGACCGCATTGAGCACACGTGCGGCATCGGTCGCACTAGGGTCCCGATAGCTGGCTCGAAGCACCATCGCATTGCGGGCTGTACCATCACCGCCCCGCTTGACCGTGAGGTTCTTTTGTAAGTGATCAATGCAGTTGATCCCGCGCGCCGCTGCCATCTGAAGCGACTGCACATCACGAAGCTCCCCATCCTCGATCGCTTGGGCTAGCACCCGTCGAGCGGTCAATAGTCTCATGTGCGTCGCCAGTTGATCCTCCTGAATCGCGTCGCCACTCGCGGATGCCCCGGTCATCGTTCCGCTGTTGGTCAGCTCACTGGTCCTCTGACCCACCAAGATTTCGATGTCCGATTGAAACACCGGAGTCGTCGAGAAGGAATACAGAAGCGCCAGGGACAATCCTAGCGCTAGTCCGAATGCGACGTACTCCCAACGCCTTCTCAGCGTTGCCAAGAGCTCGATCTGAAAGCGTGACTCGCCTTCGTTTTTCTCATCGATCGGGAGGACCATCGAATCGTGTGCCTGAAAGATCGGAGGGTGAGGTGGCGGTTCGCAACTGGCGAGTCACATGGAATCCGTGGTGATCAAATCGCGGTGACGTATCAGCAGTTGCTCAGACCTTGGATCGGTCGGATCGAGCGCGCTACCGAATCGGAGTTGACGGATGGCCTCCGCCGTTCGCCGGCCCATGAAGAGGTTGTCCGCCGCACGGAATCGATACTTCGCGCTGCTGGGTGACATCTCCACAGCAGCCAGCCAATGCTCGGCCGCTCCAGCGAAGTCGCCGATCAGTTCATGGATAGAACCGGCGGAGGCGTGCTGGCGTGCGTTTGGGGATGCACCCTTCCTGAAGAGGGATTCGGCCATTTCTGCCGCAATCTTTTCGCCATCGGTCAAGCGAATGTCCGGTATCCCATCCGAAGGCGTCAGAACGTGTCGAACCAACCTAACCATCACCTCCGGCTTCTCCGGCGGAACCAGGTTGCTCCCGAGCACGAGCGGGTCGAGACGTTTTAAGGCCAGGCCGAAGATCGTTGCCTCATAGCTCTCCGACAACTGAATCGATTCGGACCACTGATCAACCATCGTTTCGGTCATGCCGCAGTGATAGGCCAACCATCCCATGCTGAAGAGCTTTTTGGGGTCATTCCTCGACAACTTGGACGCATTTCGTATCCAGTTTTCGGGCGAGTGCGAATGCAACGGAGAGAGCTTTGCCCCCAATACTTGCAAGGCGAAGTCGAGCGGCGATACCGAAATTCCCGCATGGAGATCAGCAAAGGCATCCAACATGGGCTGTTGCAGGCCCTCTGCGGACGCGAGCGCTGCTGTCGCCGTCTGTCGATCTGCCGACTGCATCGCCATCAGGTGCGCGAAGAGGTAGCTCGGCTCAGTATGTTCCCACAGCGCGGGGGTTCCCGATTGATTCAGCCGTCGCAAGAGTTCAATACGATAATGGGCCAAGTGGTGGACCGCTCGGTATCGGCGCAGCGCCGACCGATCGGGCTGAGCCGCCACCGCAGCGTCAAGTATCTCAAGTCGATCGCGAAGTAGAGCCTCGGCCGGCCCGGACTGTAGGGTCGATAGGCTCGCCATCGCGATCGCGGCACTACCTCGTACTTCGGCGTTGGTGGTGCGATAGGCCCAGATCGCGCCCCCCATGATCAATCCAACGGCGGTGGGGTATCGCCAGAGGCTTGGCAATGACCGTGACAAGTCGCGTGGATCCGGTGGCCCGATGAGCTGCTCGAAGCCCTGGGGTTTTCGATCGACGCCCTGGGGTTTTCGATCGACGCCCTGGGGTTTTCGATCGACGCCCTGGGGTTTTCGATCGACGCCCGGGGGCGTCCGATCGACCGCGGCGAGCAAGCCGATCAGGGCGGCGTAAAGGATCGTGTTTGCAGGAATCGCGATGGTGAAGTCGACCGCGCTCTGAACCGACGCAAAGATCAGCGTCATCATCGTGGTGAGTCCAACCGCGGTTTTAATCGACGCGTGCCCTCGATGGGGCGCGAGGTCTCGATGAACCAATCGGATCGCCGCGTTGCCGGTGAATCCAATCATGCCGATCACGATCGTGATTCCGATGATGCCGGATTCGACCAGCACCTCCAAATACTGGTTGTGCGCTTCCCGGAACCAGGCTCGTCTTGGGCCACTTTGATTGAGCAATGTGGCATGGCCGTAGGTGCCCAATCCCGAACCGCAGGGGAAGTGTGCGGTGGCCGTCACCCATCCATCACGCCAATGGAGCCAACGTTGGTCAAGTGCGATCTGGCTCGGAGAGATCCGGTCCAGTTTTGCAATCAGTGGACGGGAAATCTGCGGCCCCACCAGGCTCGCCAGAATCATCAGCGCGGTCGCAGCCAGGGCGATGCCGCCCCAGCGCAGTCGCCGACGACACACGACCGCGGTCAGCAGCAGGGCGAATGTGGCCGCAATCCAGGCACCACGTGAGAGTGAGAACACAAGTCCTGTGGTGATCAGTGCGGCCAGGGAGATCAGGCTCAGGTCGGTGATGCCGGGCATCCCACCGCGTCGATTCTCCAGGCGGATCGAACCCACGGCTCGCATGGCAGGGGGACGACGCGCAATGAGGAGCGCGATCGCGGCCGCCAATCCGGGAAAAATGGCTGCGGCGCCAGCGTTTCGGTAAACGAAGCTTCCAAATGGGATGCCGCGGGATGGATTGGGGATGCCGGGCAGAAGGTCACCACTGCCAGCGGAACGCTGGATGATCCCCCAAACGCAGAACAGCGCGGTGTGCGCGATCAGGCACCACAGGAAGGCAACTCGCGTGCGCTCGGTTGTGAACAGGATGGACACGAGCCAAAGGATGCTCACCGCGAGAATGATTGGAACGAGGGCCAGCCGTGTTTCGTGCGGCATCAGGCTTCCTTGAGGTGACGTCGGTTGATCGACTCGGTCACCTCCCAACGCGACTATCGCATGCCCCAACTCGTTGCCCGGTTGTCTGGCAAACACCTCGATCACCGCGTCGTTTGCAGAAAACCAACGGAAGATGACGGGCGGGGCGGGGCCGGATTGGACAATCCCGTAGAGGATGAAGCACAGCGGTGGGAGTAGACACCAAATCGGCACCCGCGAAACGCGAGTTACCTTCTCACCGTATGCGGCGAGCGTAAAAAGGGAGGCCACACCGACCAGCAACGCGAGGTTTCGTTGTGCCACAGGTTCGGTAGCACCGTAATGCCAGGCGGCGTAGAGAATGCAAATCAAGACCAATGCCCGGGCGATCCATGCCAGCGCGCGTCGCGATCGATCGATCATCGAATCGCTGCGCTTTTGGGGCACTTCATGATCGCGAATTTCCGGTCGCGACGAACAGGTGGGTGGCATGGATTGGTCTCGCGTCGAGTTTCCTGTTGCGATTTTGAAAGCGCTCGGTGCCGCTTGGGGGGAGGTGTGCGTCCTTTGGCCGTGTAGATTGATCGACTCGCCGTGGCGCGACCGGTAAACTTTTCGATCCCTGTTTTGGAGCGAGACGAAGTTCGTGGTAGACCATGCTGATTTGCGACATTGGGATGCTTGGCACCACTGGCATGGGTTCACCCAAATGGCGGACTATCGACCGATGGTCATCGCCCGCGGTGAGGGGAATTGGTTAATCGACATCGAGGGCCAGCGTTACCTGGATGGTGTCAGCAGTTTGTGGTGCAATCTTCACGGGCATTGCCATCCGAAGATCAACGACGCGATTCGTAGGCAACTCGATCAGGTCTCTCACGTCACATCGATCGGGATGGGATGCGCCACCACGGCGACACTCGCCCGCCGATTGGCGGAAATCGCACCTGGCGATTTGGATCATGTGTTCTTCAGCAGCGACGGATCTTCCGCAATCGAGGCGGCGCTCAAGATGGCGCTGCAGTACTGGCGCCAGCGGAAGACGAGAGAGGGCGACACCAATCCGAGTACGAAAAATCGGTACGTGGCATTCGGTTCGGCATACCACGGCGATACGACCGGGGCCGTGTCACTCGGTGACATCCCGAGTTTTCATCGACTGTTTGAAGCGATCCTGTTTCGACCGTTGCGAGTGACCTGCCCTGACCGCTATCGGTTGCCCAGCGGCGTATCGTCCGAAACGGCCGCGGCGTCCTACGCAGGTCAGTTGGAAAAGGTCTTACGATCTCACGCCGGAGAGGTCGCTGCCGTTGTCATCGAACCACTAGTCCAAGGGGCCGCTGGAATGGTGATGCATCCCGAGGGATTTTTGACGCGCGTCCGCGAGCTCTGTGACCGTTTTGACGTGCTCATGATTGCGGATGAGGTCGCCACAGGTTTTGGGAGAACCGGCCGAATGTTCGCGTGTGATCACGAGGCGGTCGTTCCGGACCTTCTTTGCCTCGGAAAGGGATTGACCGGAGGATATCTTCCGATGGCAGCGACGATCGCGCGGCGGAAGGTCTTCGACTCGTTTTGGGGCGGCCGATCCGACGCACTTCAGTTCTGTCATGGACACTCCTACAGCGGCAATCCGTTGGCAGCGGCCGCGGCATTGGCGTCGCTCGACCTCCTGCAGTCGCAGGGTGTCCTCGCGGCTGTCGTACGAAAAGCGTGTCGATTGCGGGAGGGGTTGAAGGCGATTGCCGATCACGCTTGGGTAGGCGATGTACGACAGTGTGGGTTGATGGTGGGCGTCGAGTTGGTGGCTGACCGCGAGCGTCGCACACGCCCCGCGGCTGGCTTGGAATGGGGGCGACAAGTTTGTGA
>JBGTCJ010000334.1:0-9901 GCA_041748895.1 Pirellulaceae bacterium | reverse complement strand
CTCGGTTGAGAATCACCTCGTCATCGCTGAGTTCGCGGCGCCACCGTGCTTCACGATCGGTTACCGCGTCCAACGGCTCCCCGGAAAGCGCCCAGAAGGTCGATTCGATACCAAACAGCTGGACCGAGCCGGCCCGCCGCGTTGGCGCGCCGCTGTCGTTTCGGCTGGTTTCCACGACCCCGCGATCGAACAGGATGATCGGCACGATTTTCCGGCCGCCGAGCTCACGCGGGACTTCTTCGGCATCGAAAAAACGTCCGGGCGATACGATTTCGTCAATCTTCCCAAGCCGATCGACCGTCAGCGCGTTCAAGCTGCCACGCATCGAATCGCCGACGACCAACGCGCCGGTGATCACGGCCGTCGCGATGGCCACGCCCAAAGAGACCGAGAGCAGAATGCGCCGATGGAACCAAACGCCACGTCGAGCCAGTGACGACGAAGTCAGTAGTCCGGACATGGGGGGATCTGTGTTCGAGTAACGTTGGGGCCGACGCGACCACGTGCCGCACAGCGCAGTCTATCCGCCAGTGAGGCGGGTTGGTGACGATTAGCCGCCAAAAGGCTCCACGTGGACGTGCACGTCGCGAAGCCGTGGGATGGCGACCAGCAGTCGGTCCTTGACCGAATGACCGATGCGATGCCCCTCGCTGACCGTTAGCTCGCCATCGACCTGAACATGAATTTCCGCGAAGTATTCCAGGCCGCTCTTTCGAACCCTTAGCTTTTCGACCTCGGCGACCGCGTCGACTTGTGACGCGATTCGCCGAATGTCGGCGATCGTGGCTTCATCGGCCTGTTGGTCCATCAGTTCGCGGGCGACCGATGCAAACATCCTCACGCCGGTGAAAACCAGAAATCCACAGACGATCAGCGCGGCGGCCGAGTCGACATAGTTGGCCACCGGTCCGAACAGGGGACTCGCAAGGAGCGCGGTTCCGACCGCCGCCGATCCCAAGGCATCGCTGCGGTGATCCCAGGCCGCGGCGCCGAGAGCTGAGGAACGCAGCCGATCGGCGGTCCTCGACATGTACTGGTAAAGCGTCTCCTTGATGATCGCACATCCGATCGCCAGCCAGCCTGCGATGGGGGCCACCTGATGCACGTTTGCTCCCGTCAGCGATCGCAACGTTTCCATACCGAGTAGGATCGCCGAGAGGGTGACCACGAGCGAGACACTCAGGCCCGCGATCGACTCGGCCTTGGTGTGTCCGTAGGGGTGGTCATCATCCTCATCGCGCTGGGCAACGAGCAGCGCCACTCGAACGGCAATGGCGCTGGCGACGTCGCCGATCGAGTTGACGGCATCGGCTAGCAACGCCGCCGATCCGAACGCCGCACCGCCGACGAGTTTGATCATGACCAACAGAACGTTGACGCCCAATCCCCAGACGGCCGCACGACCCGCGTCGTGATAAACCTGACGTCGATCCGCCAGGGAGGCTTCGTCACGGATGGGTGAAATGGACAATCGCTAAGGTCCAGGGGAAAAGAACTGGGCGGCGGCCCCGAGCAGGCCATCGATCGTCTGGTGTTGGATCCGGTGCGGTGGATTCCAGTCCATCCAAGCGTACGATTCGTGTTCGGTGCATCGAATGGCTAGCGGAGAGGCGACCCAACCCATGAAGTAAGTGACCCGTTTCTGGCGAGTCTCACCTCCGTGGCGATGCGACCGGACGGGATACGACAATTCGTAGGCGAAATCGTCAATCAGGGAAATCCGATCGGTGTCGATGCCGGTTTCCTCCATCGTTTCTCGCAAAGCCGTCTCGATCGGGGACTCGCCCGATTCGGCGTGTCCCTTGGGAAGGTCCCACCGATCACGATGTTTCATGAGTAGGAATTGACTTGGTTGGCCGCTGCCGGGATCCCGGGTCAATAACAGCAGTCCGGCCGCTTCGATCCGCTCATCCGGTAGTGACATGTTTGTCTTCGAGTACTCGGGTCAGCGAAACGGGAAAGGATAACGCAGGCTTGCGTTACCGATACAATGCCGCGAGCAAAAAAGCAGCCAACCAACGCAACAGCGAGCGACCGCGTATGAAGATCTACACTCGAACGGGCGACATGGGCAGCACCGGGCTGTTTGGCGGACCCCGCGTGTCGAAGGACGATGACCGGATCGAGGCCTACGGAACCGTCGATGAACTCAACGCGGCGCTCGGTGCGGCCCGCGCCGCCGGTGTCCCCGAGGATATCGACGACCAATTGGCACGGTTTCAGAGTGAACTCTTTTCGCTCGGTGCCGAACTCGCCACGCCCGACCCCGATACCCACGACTTACGCATCATTGGGCAATCTCACATCGACTACTTGGAAGCGGCTATCGACGACCATGAGGCGACGCTGCCGCCGCTGAAGCATTTCATCCTGCCGGCGGGAACGCCCGCCGCGTGCCATCTGCATCTGGCCAGGTCGATCTGTCGCCGGGCCGAGCGGCGGGTGGTCACCCTGGTCCGTCGTCACGAAGCGAGCGTCAGCGAAGCGTTGATGGTGTATCTCAACCGGCTCGGTGATTTGTTGTTCGTAATTAGCCGCGTGGTCAATCTTCGCGCGGAGGCCGCCGAGGTGCAGTGGATTCGTCCGCAGGCCGGTGCGACCTGAATGGGCCTAACCTGAAGGGCCGAAACGGATGACAGTTCAGGCGATTGGCGGCGGAAGATGGGCCGGATGGCCGCTTTCGCGTGTCGCTGAACGCTGTCGCTGAAACCCCTTGCCGCTGCGCACCGTCGGCTACAGAATACCCCATGAGCTCGCGGGTTGCCGCGTGCAGCTTTCCGTCAGCCGCGGCCGCACTTTTGTCCTTCTAAGGGTCCTATCACCGTGAAAAAAGTCGAAGCGATCGTTCGCCATTTTAAACTCGAGGACGTCAAGAACGCCCTTACCGAGCATGGCATTCACGGTATGACCGTCAGTGAAGTTCGCGGTTTTGGCCGTCAAAAAGGGCATACTGAGATTTATCGGGGCACCGAATACGCCATCGATTTCGTCCCCAAGGTGAAGATTGAGGTGGTTTGCACCGATGACAACCTGCAGACGGTGATCGACACGGTCTTGCAGACCGCTCAGACCGGACAGATTGGCGATGGCAAGCTGTTTGTCACCGATTTACAGGACGCGATCCGCATTCGCACGGGCGAGCGTGGTGAAGACGCGCTGTAACGTCTTTCATGTCCTCTGGGCCTCCCTTGATCGAGTCGGTTGTCCTCGATGCCCGCCAACGGCTGCGTGAGGGTCGAGAGAAGATCCGTCGTCATCACGACGCCGGTGCGGCGGGCCCACAGGTCTGCGCCCAAATCACGGATCTGTTTGACAGCATCATTCTCGACATATGGAACTCGGCAACGGCCGATCGATCGCTGGGTTCGCTCAAGTCGAAGTTGGCTATCGTGGCCCACGGCGGATACGGTCGACGTGACCTTGCCCCGTTCAGCGACGTCGACGTGATGCTGATCCCGTTGGGCGCGAAGGAGTCGGCGGTCCAGCCGATCGCCGCGCGGATCTCACGGGATATCGTCGACGCGGGCTTGCAGTTGGGGTTTTCCGTTCGGGGCCCGTCGGATGCGTGTCGGCTGGCTTGGAAGGATCCCGTGATCTTTTCGTCTCTGACCGAATCACGCTTGTTGGCCGGCAGTCTCCACGCTTATCAGCGGTTCTTCAATTCGCTGCGTCTTGGCGCGATGCGCCGACGAACCAAGTTGGTCGAGCTCGTTTACCAGGCGCGGCGCGAAGAGCGGGTCAAGTGGGGCGACACCAACTACCTGCTGCGACCGAACGTCAAGCGGTCGCGCGGTGGGTTGCGCGACCTTCAATTGATTCGCTGGATCGGATTCGCTTGCGAAGGCGAATCGGAGCTTGACCAATTGGTGAGGTTAGGCAGGTTGCCCACGGATGACTATCGTCGCATCCGACAGGCCTACGCGTTCTTGCTGCGAGTCCGGAACGAATTGCATTTCGTCCACGGTCGATCGCAAGACGTTTTGGATCGGCCGACTCAAATGAGTATCGCCGATCAATGGGGATACCAGGCGAGCGAGGGCCGATTGCCCGTCGAATTTTTCATGCAGGACTACTTCGAGCACACTCGAAACGTTCGCTACGCGGCATCGTATGTTTATGCGGATTCCCGCCACCTACCGCTACTGGCCCGTGCCTACGAACGGATCGCGTCGAAAAAGGTCGACGAGTCGATCCGGGTCGGGCCGCATTACGTTTGGGTCGAGGCATCGGCGCTGCCAAACTTCTCGAGCAATCTCGGCGAAGTCTTGCGACTGATGGACATCGCCAATCGATACCGGCGGCGAATCTCGCACCAGACGTGGCAGGCGATTCGCGAATCGATGACCACGCGTCGCCCCGAAATGCCAGACGCATCCGCCGTCCGGTCATTCCTGTCTCTGATGAGCCGGCCTGGAAACCTTGCCGAACTGCTCCGTCAACTGCATGAGCTGCGGGTCCTCGAGCAATTCGTCCCCGCGATGCGGCGAGCCCGCGGCCTTTTGCAGTTCAACGAGTATCACAAGTACACGGTCGATCGACATTGCATCCGCGCCGTCGAGGCGGCAACGATGCTCGAGGCGAAAGAAGGGCCGATCGGCGATCTCTACCGCCGGATGGACGACAAACTGATGCTCCATCTTTCGCTTCTGATCCACGACCTCGGCAAAGGCTATGAGGAGGATCACAGCGATGTCGGCATGCGGATCGCTGCGGAAACGGCAGAACGGCTCGGCTTGGATCAATCGGCGGGCGACATGCTGCAGTGGTTGGTCCACAAGCATTTGATCATGCATTACGCCGCTTTCCGTCACAACATCAACGACCCGCAAATCGTTAGCAAGTTTGCGTCCGATGTCGGGTCGGTGCGGCGTCTCGACCTGTTGACGTTGATGTCGATCGCCGACTTGACCGCCGTCGGGCCCGATGTCCTGACCGATTGGAAGGAGCACCTGATTGTCGAACTGCACACGCGGACAACCTCTTTCCTCGAGACCGGTCGAATGCCTGGGGAATTGAGTGAACAATCGCAAAAGCTCCGCCAGGATATTCGCCTGCGGCTGCAATCGGCGTTGCAACACGACGCGGCGGCCTCGCGCGCGCACGGTCAGGCTCTGCTGATCGACGGGGCAACCCGGATGCTCGATGCGCTCTCCGACACGGTGCTGTCGCGCACCCCTCCGGACTACATCGCCAAATTGATCGGCGAGGCCATCGCCGGCGGTGACCGAGGGACCACGATCTGCAGCGGTCGTTTCGACTCGACTCGCGGTGCGACCGAGTACACGCTCGTGACCAACCAAAAGGATCGTCCCATCGGAACTTTCGCTCGCGCCACGGCTGCATTGGCCGACTGCGGCCTTTCGATTCTCAAGGCCGAGATCGAGTCGTTGGAGGGAGGTTGGGTGTGGGACGCATTTCTCGTCGATGACCCCCAGTGCGCGACGGCGTCGGATGAAAGGCTCGAGGAGATCTCCCAACGCGTGACACGGCATATGAATGACGAGACTCGTGGCGTGACGACCCATCGCCGAGTGTGGTCGCCGACGAGCAAAGCCGAATCCGCCAAAATCAAATTGCAACCGGCCGAGGTCCGTTTCGACAACGAGACGATGGATCGGTACTCGATTATCCTTCTGTTCGCGTACGATCGACCGGGTTTGCTCGCCTCGATCGCGATGACGTTCGCCGATTTGCAGGTCGTGCTCCATTTCGCCAAGATTGACACGCACCTCGACCAGGCGGTCGATGTCTTCTACGTTAGCGAGCTGAATGATCAGAAAATCACATCGCCCGAGCGTCTCGAGCAGATCCGCGTTGCTTTGATGGCGGCGCTCGTCGGCTCTCACAAGAACGACGGTTGAGTCATGAACCCACCGCGCGCCTCGCGACTCGGATTGACACTATTCGTCTTCTATCTCTTGCTCTATCTCGGATTCGTCCTAATCGCCGCGTTCTCGCCATCGCTAATGGAATGGCGTCCCTTTGACGGCCTGAACCTGGCGATTCTCTACGGCTTTGGATTGATCGGCATCGCGATCCTTCTGGCATTGATTTACGGCGCCTTCACGAAGACCCGGCTCGACGATTCCGTGGGCGACGCGACCCGCGGGCCGGTGACGAATCCGCCTCGATCGGCATCGGAGACGCCGTCATGATGCACGATGTTTCACCGATGGCCGTGGCGATTTTCTTTCTCTTTGTCGGCGGTACCGTCGGGCTCAGTTTTCGGCTCGGGCGAAACGCCAAATCGAGCGCGGGTTACTTCGCCGCGCATGGCCAAATACCGTGGTTCGTCAACGGCATCGCCTTCGCTGGGGATTACCTCTCCGCCGCTTCGTTTCTTGGCATCTGCGGAATGATTGCGGCTTACGGCTACGACGGGTTTCTCTACTCGATCGGTTACCTCGCCGGTTGGATTGTCGCCCTCTTCGTAATCGCCGAACCGATGAAACGACTCGGGAAATTTACCTTCGCCGATGCGCTCGACAGTCGCTTTGATTCACGGGGGATCAAACTGGCCGCCGGGATCAGCACGTTGGCGGTTAGTATCTTCTACCTCATCCCGCAAATGGTCGGGGCGGGCGTTTTGATCCAGCCCCTGCTCGGTTTTCCCCATTGGGTCGGGGTGCTGCTCGTCGGAGTGACGGTGATCTTGATTGTTGTAACCGCCGGGATGGTGTCGACGACCTGGGTCCAATTCATCAAGGGCTCACTGCTGGTGATCTTCAGTTTGATCCTCACCATCCTGGTGCTCGCCCGAGGCCTCAGCGTTCCCGGGGGCCAAAGCGTTCCCGGGGTTGAGGGTCACAGCGATCTCGACCGCGGTGCGGCCTGGGAAACGATCGGTCCGCTCTCGGCCGATGAGTGGTCGCGGACCACCCAGATCGATGGCAGATCGATCCTACCCGATGAGGACGGGTGGGATCGCAAACGGTGGGTTCGTCTGCAGTCGATGCCCGAGGGGAATGCGTCGCAGCAGCCTGGCGCGTCGCCAGGCGGCGGCGGATTCACTCCGTTTGAGGTCGTCACTTTGGATAGCTCGCAGGTGCTTCTCCGCGAGGCCCAGGCGGTCACAAGGCGCGCCGATGGTAGCGAACTGATCAACGGATGGGTCAAGGGGCGCGGCGAGAATCAACGACTGCTGCGTCCGGTCGGTCACCTGTCTCGGCTCCCCGAGGGACAAACCTCGACCGGCCCGCTCGGCCCGCTTGAGTACTTGCGAGTGCTACAAGATAGCGAAGTCGTGCTCTGGGGTTCCCACCCGATCAAGCATTCCGATGGATCGGTGACGACGATCCACTATCAACGTCCGACCGACGGGAGTCGTGTCTTGCGACCGGGTGAGCATCCGACTTTCGCGGGAATCCGAAGTGGCCAGACGATTGACCGGATCGAATTCCTCTCGTTGATGATGGCCCTGTTCTGTGGGACCGCATCGCTGCCGCACATCTTGATTCGCTACTACACGGTGAAGGACGAATCCTCGGCGCGAAAAAGCACGATCGTTGGCATCACGAGCATCGGATTGTTTTACGTGCTAACGCTCTATTTGGGGCTGGGGGCAATGACCAGTGGGGCGCTCGACGTGCAAGACACGAACATGGCCGCGCCACTTCTGGCGCGCAGCATCAGTCCACTACTGTTTGCGATCATATCGGCGATTGCCTTCACCACGGTGCTGGGGACGGTCAGCGGGCTGATCCTCGCAAGCAGCGGTGCGGTCGCCCACGACCTGCTAGCCGGCTTTTTTGGTGTTCGACTGAGCAGTGACCGGCAGGTTCGCGTCGCCAAATTAGCAGCCGTCGTTGTGGGGGCAATCGCGATTTTGCTGGGGATCGCGTTCCAAAAAATGAATGTGACATTCCTGGTGGGGTGGGCATTCAGCATCGCCGCGAGTGCCAACCTGCCGGCGCTCGTGATGCTACTGTTCTGGTCGGGGACGACGAGGCAGGGGATCATCGCCAGCGTGATCGTGGGCATGTCGAGCAGCCTGATATGGATCCTTCTCAGCGGTGACACGTACCAAAAGGTCTACGGATGGCCGGCCGAGGACGCGTGGCCGCCCTTCAGTCAACCGGGAATTGTCACGATTCCGCTGTCGTTCGTGACTCTCGTGATCGTGTCTTGGCTGACAAAAACGCGGGGTGAAACGAGCGGTTGGTCGGCGGCCGAGTGAGACACGGGCTTCACCAGGGTTCCTGTCGGAATCGCTCCAGTGTCGAGTTGGCGTCGCGAAGCGTCACGCGAATCGCGCCGTCGCGAGCGGTCACGAAGACCTCACTCCCGTAGACGCTGAGCATCGCCTCAACCTCCGGTCGTCTGGATCGTAGTCCCCCGCTAACCACGACCTCCCTCGGCCGCGCCCACTGCAGTAGCGGGCGGTTGTCGGCCGTCAGGCTGCCGTGATGGGGCGCCATCATCACGCCTCCGGGTCGTGGACGTGGCCGAGCAAGCAGGATCTCGGTTCCCGGTGGTTCCAAGTCACCGGTCAGGAGCAACTCGCGGGGCGCCTCGCGCCAGAGGATCACGAGACTGTTGCCGTTCTCATTGTCGGGTAGCCTTTCGGGAGGCGGGTGCAGAATCTCCATCGTCTGCTCATGGTCGACGAATCGGTCGACTATCGAGACTTCACGAACCTTGCACCCTGCCTCCGCCACCGCAATCCGCAATTGCTCGACCGCCGGTTTGGGTACGGCCAACATGCCCGGACCGGTGACCAGTTCATCGATGCGAAATCGACGCAGCATTGACGGCAACGCGTTGTAGTGATCGACATCCGCGTGTGACAACACGACTCGATCGATGCGTGTCCGTCCCATCGCCCACACGACGTCCTCGATCCCTCGGCTATCGAGCTCCTGATTCCCCAGGTAACCGCAATCGTAAAGGGTCACGCGCCCGTCGGGTGACTCGAGCACGACACTCGTCCCATGACCGACATCGACGAACGTTGCTCTTGGGTCACGCGGTGGGGACCACGTCGGCTTGACGGCGAGGATCAGAGCCATCAAGGACCAGGCCAAGACTCCCGCGACGAAGACGCGCCCGCGGCGGCCCTCACGGACTCGCGGCAGCCCAACGGCGGTCACCGTGTAGAAGCCGAGCACGGACCACCACGGTGGTGATGGCAACCAGAAATGACCGCCTGCAAGGCCAGCGCCCCAGCCGATGATCCGCTGCATGATGGTCAGCGCGAGGTGGCAGATCGCAGCGGGGATCTCCGCCAAAGGCGGCCAAAACCAACCGCCGACGACCGCGGCCAAACCACTGATCAGCGCCGCAGCCATCGGGATCGAGAGGATCACGTTGGCGACGATGGCCACCGGCGTCACCAGATGAAAATGAAACCAGATGAGTGGAGTCGTTGCGAGTGTCACGCAGAGGCTCAGCCAAAGCGCCGTCAGTAGGCGCCGGCAACAGCCATCGACGCGCCGCCAGAAAGGCGAGCGGGTCTCTCGAATCAATTGGTCGAGCTGCGACTCGGCGATGAGATCCTCCCGCAGGCCGTGATCGCTTCGCGAGGCACAAAACAGGGTTGCGACCGCGACGAACGAGAGCTGCACTCCGATCTGCGTGAGATACATCGGGTTGAATGCCATCAGGATCAGCGCGGCCAGCGATAAGGTGTTGAGTGGCCAATTTCGCCGGTTGGCCAACATCGCCAGCACCACGCATCCCACAATCACGGCGGCGCGGACGACTGGCGGCTTGGCTCCGCTCACCAACATGAACAAGACGCAGCCACCGATCACAAAGGCCGCTTGGCCCCACCGCCCCATCCGGATCGCTACGGCAATCGCTCCGAGCACACCGGCGACGACACCCAAATGCAAACCGCTCACCGTGATCAGGTGGATCGTGCCGGTTTCGAGAAGCTGGTCATGCATTGCCGAATCGACCG
>JBGTCJ010000333.1:0-9747 GCA_041748895.1 Pirellulaceae bacterium | reverse complement strand
TCGCCGGCGACTGATAGTTCGTCGCCAGGACCGTCAAGGCAATCTTTACCTGCTCGCTTCCCGCAGCTTCGGTCAACACCGCGCGCGCCCTTTCGAAGTCGCGGCGAAGCGCCAGTACCGTTTCCGCGTACTGGGCCTCGGCATCGTTCAGGGCTCGGCGATCGGCCGCCAACTTCTCACCGAGCTTTTTTTCCTCCACTTCCAATTGCTTCATTCGGGCGACGTTGGCGTTGATCGCACCCACCAATCGATTGTTCTCGGTGATCGTGAGCACCGGCTTGGCGAGTTGGGCGTTGAGCTGTCCATGGAGACGGTTGAGATGCTCAGCTTGCTGTCGAATGAGCGTCATCTGCGCCGCAGTCTGCTTCCAAGCGTCTTGGAGCAACTTGAGCGATCGCCGCGTTCGTCCCATCCCTGTGAGGTTGCGAGAAACATCCATCGTCGCGGCGGGCAGAATCGACTTGCCAGATCGCTTCAAGCCCGCCTGTTCCAGAATCCGCTCGGCCTTGGCTGCCACATCATCGCCATAGCGACCGGTGGATACCTGCGCCACGGCTACCGCAGGGGCGATGGTGAAGGATGCAATCGCCAGGCTCAGAGGAACACAGATCGTGAGAGGCCAATACCGATCGGCGGACACGTGAATCATTGACAGGTGTCTATGGGAAGGCGTAACGAAAGGTCGGGGACCCACATGAATTCATCTTACACTCAAGCGGTCCCCGGGTTCCCACCGGAGAGCTTCTCGACCAACATTTCCGAGATGGCCGAACCCACCCCCAATTCCGACTTGTGGAACACGCTCTATCCCAGCGAGGGATCACGGTCGCTCGATTTCGATGGACTGCGGTATCACTACCTCGATCGAGGCAGCGGGCCGGTGATCCTTTGCGTCCATGGCAATCCGACGTGGAGCTTCTATTATCGCGCGGTGGTCCATCGCTTCGCAGCGACGCACCGTGTGATTGCGGTCGATCACATCGGCTGCGGATGGAGTGATAAACCGAAGCGGTCGGCATTCCCGTACACACTTGCGGCCCATCGCGACAACCTCCTGCGGTTGATCGACGAGCTCGACTTGCGGTCGATCACGTTGTTGGCACATGACTGGGGTGGTGCGATCGGTTTGGCTGCGGCCGTCCGACGTGTTGAACGAATGGCGGGGATCATTTTACTCAACACCGCCGCCTTCCCGCCCCCTTATGTACCGCTTCGGATTGCGGCCTGCCGGCTACCGATCGTGGGAACTCTTGCCGTCCGTGGGCTCAATGCATTTGCTCGAGCGGCGGTCACGATGACGACAGCGCGAGGGCCGCTCCAGCCGCTCGTGGCTGAGGGATTACTGTCGCCGTACGACCGATGGGCCAATCGGGTCGCGATCGACGCATTCGTCCGAGACATCCCAATGACGCGGCGCCACCCGACGCATGCAATGCTTGCGGAGCTCGAGCAAGACCTCGGCCGCTTGTCACACCTTCCCAAGCGACTGATCTGGGGAATGAAGGATTGGTGCTTCCGTCCCGAATGCCTCGAGCGTTTCTTGCGCGTGTGGCCTGACGCGGATGCGATCCGTTTGCACAACGTAGGACATTACGTGATCGAAGACGCCCCTGATGAGACGCTCAGCGCGATCGACGCATTTCTTCACCCAGCCGCAGGGTAGGCGACAACATGTTTCCCGACGCCCTGACGCAACTGCGAGCTGGCGTGCAGTGCCATGCCGACGCAATTCGTGTGGCGTGCCAAGCCGAGGCGACAGCGCCCAAACCCGGGAATGTCCACCCCTCGGCCTCTTTCGAGGATTGCCACTATAGGGATTTTTGCCGTGCCGCCGAAGTCACGGCGCACATTCTCGCGAGTAGCGATTGTGATTTCGAACGGTCGCTCGGAGAGCGAGTCCTCCACGCGATCGAGGCCACTCGCCGAGTCACGAACGCGAACGTGAATTTGGGAATCGTGCTTTTGATCGCGCCTTTGACGATGGTCCGCGAAGATCGAGACGTCACGCGGGTGCTCGCGTCGCTGAGCGCCCGCGATGCCGCACAGGTGTACCGAGCGATTCGTTTGGCCTCGCCCGGCGGAATGAAGTCAGAAGCGGTGGATCCCAGTCGTGATGTGACACGCGATGAAGCCGACGTTCTGGACCTGATCGATGCGATGCGATCAGCCGCCGGGCGAGATCGGATCGCGAGGCAGTATGCGGAAAACTACCGCGACTTCTTTCACGGTGTGGTTCCGATTGTCGAATCTGAGCTTCGATGCACCGTCGACCCGAACGAAGCGATCGTCCGCGCCCAACTGCGGCTGATGTCGCTCGAAGCCGATTCGTTGATCGCGAGAAAATTGGGGCCGTCGATCGCCGAAGAGACGCGGTCACGAGCGGAGGCCTGCCTGAGGCACGATTCGCCCGAGGCGCGAACGGAGCTTGACATGTGGCTGAGGGCCGATGGCAACCGCCGCAATCCCGGCACCACCGCTGACTTCATCGCCGCAGCGATCTACTGGCTGATACGACCCGCACCGCGTGCTTGGTCACTCGAAGGTCCCCTGGATGCGCCCGGCGGTCTCACTTGACGAGCGAACGGACGCGGTCGACCCACTGGCTAGCGACCCGCTGGGCATCGTCTAGCCAACGAGCGGCAGTCTCAAGGTCACCCGTCTGGGCGGCCAATTCGATTCGCTGAGCGATCTCGTAGTCGGCAGCGGGCGCAACGTATTTTAGGCATGACTTGAGTGTGTGCGCGGTCCGTCGAACTTCCCGAATGTTCCCCTGCTCAATGGCTTGACGAAGCGTCTCACACAATTGAGGCACTTCATCGATGAAGGCATCGATGAGCGCGATAAAGGTGTCGGAGTCGCCACCGGCGCTCCTTAGCATCTTTGCCTTCCAGTCCCCCTGCGGCGGTTCGGAAAACTCTGTGGCCGAGTCCGGCTCCACCGACCCTGCGTCGCGGCGATCCTCCTCGCGGTCCTGAGGATCGACTCCCCGGCGTTGTGGCGCCGTATCCGAAAGTCGGAGCACTTGGTGGACGGTCGAGAGCAATTTGTCGGGCTCGATGGGCTTGATCAAGAAAGCACACATTCCGGCCTGAAGACAACGGGCCTCATGCTCGCCGGTCGCGTGGGCCGTGAGCGCAACGATCGGTGGCGGGCGGAGCACTCGAGACCGATAGGAACCCAATATCTTTTGGGTCGCCTCAATCCCATCCATGCCCGGCATTTGTAAATCCATGAGGATCGCGTCGTAGGCATGGTGCTCGACAGCATCCACAGCGGCTGGTCCCGAAGCGGCGACGTCGGATGTGAATCCGCCCAGCAGGAGGAAATCACGAATCACTGCTTGATTGACGCGGCTATCGTCAACGACCAGCAGATGACCTCGCCGATCCGAGGGCGGCAACGATCGTTCGCCGCGAGCATCTTCGATTCCTGACGCTTCCATGGTTGCCGCCATGGCTTCCTCAGGCGGCGTGCGAAGCCAAGCCGCCTGAGGAGCGCGGTTGGAAAGACAAAGCCGCAGCTCATCGGGAATGATCGGCTTGAATAGCACCGGCTGGTCGGGCTTGGCAGCCTCGGGCGCCGGCGTATCGACGCTTGCAATCCAAATGATGCGACCGGGAGATTCGGATCGATCACCGATCGCCGGAATCGCTTCCAGCTGTTGCGGCGGTAGCGATTGGTCGATGATCCGAACGTCGACGCCCGGTGCGACCGAATCGATTCTCCAGTCTTCGACGACGCGTAAACCCTGGTTTCGACACCAACGCGCGAGCACCTGCCGTTGCACCGGGTGCGCGACATGCAAGGCGATCAGGCGGGCGTCCGGTTTGACCTCGGCGTCGAGAGGAGATCGGATCGCGTCGCTCGAAGCGATAGGGAGTGGGAGATGGCAACGGAAGACGCTTCCTTCGCCTTCTTGGCTGGTAACCTTGATCAAACCACCCATGCGACGAATCAGTTGATCGCTGATCGAAAGGCCGAGTCCCGTGCCGCCGAATCGTCTGGTCGTTCCCGAATCGCCTTGTTCAAAGGGCTCAAAGACCTTGTCGAGGCGCTGCGCATCGATCCCGATTCCGCTGTCGATCACCTCGATCATCACATGTCGCCACGAATCAGGCGATCGCGGATCGGTGAGGCTACCTCCGCCGGGCGTATCACCGCCGCGACTCGAATCGACCGAATCGATAGGTGTAGAGCGACGATGGCGGTCCGTGATCGAGGGGGCAGGGAATGTTGTGTTCGGTGGTGCGGTCAATCGGACCCACACATACCCTTGAGGCGTGAACTTGATCGCGTTACCGACGAGGTTAATGATCACTTGCCTCAGTCGCTTGGGGTCGGCCACCACCGACCGTGGGACGTCAGGGTCGATCTCGAGGATCAACTCGAGTGGTTTTCCGATCGCTTTGGGGGCGAGCGAACGCATCGCAGCGGCGAGACAGGCGTGTAGATCGATCGGCTGAGGATCGATTCGCAGTCGCCCAGCTTCGATCGAAGAGAAATCGAGGATGTCACCGATCACTTCGCTCAGCAACTCACCGCTCTGGCGAATCATCTCGACGTACTGCGCCGCCCGAGCCGGGAGGTCCATGCGAGCGAGCAACTCTGCCGACCCGGTGATTCCGCCGAGCGGGGTGCGGATCTCGTGGCTGACACTTGCCATGAACTCGCTCTTGATTCGGTTGGCATCCTCGGCGGCCTGCTTGGCCTGCCGCAGCGCTTCGAGAGCGCGATGACGCAGTGTGACGTCACGAACGAAGACAGCCAGCCCATGGGAGCTCTCCAGAGGGATCGGGTGAACCGACACCTCAGCGGGAAAGGAAATTCCGCCAGCCCGACGAATGTGCATCTCTCGCCGCTCGGATTTGGGTAGATCGAGCCAACGCTGAGGACTGGCCGCAGGCCACTCGTTGTCGGCCGGCGACTGTGGCTGCTCGCTAATCCTGTCAGTCGCTGCTGCCGATGAGGCCGCCGAGTCTGCCACGATTGCCTCGACCAGGTCGGGACGTGCGATGTTGTCGAGCATTCGCCCCGATAGCGATTCGTCATCGTGTCCCAGGAGCTCTTCGGCCGCGGGGTTCGCCTCGACGATGATTCCGTTCTCGTCGACCAACAGCACCGCTTCGCGGGCGGCCTCAAAAAGCGCCCGCTTGCGGGCCTCACTACGACGCAGCTCGGTCGTTTTGCGATACGAATCGGTCACGTCCCAAAACACCATTTGGATACCGATGCAATCGCCGCGCTCGTCGTATTGTGGCGCCTTGAAGACCTGCACCCAACCGGTTTTCCCATCGGCCGTTGGATGCGACTCGATGTGATCAACAGGCAGGCCCGTCGTCATCACCCGCGAATCGTCGGCTCGGTAGGTGTTGGCACTCGAGGGCGGATAGAGATCATCATCGGTGCTGCCGATGACCTCGTTGGGCGACCGACCGATCGCGCTACAAAACGCATCATTGGCATAGGTGATCACGCCGTCGCGATCCTTGCGAAGCACCTGTAGCTGCATTCTTTCCGCGAGCGATTGCAAATGGGTCTCGGTGCGGGTGAGCAATGCCTGAGTCGCGTGCCGCCGCCCGACCTCCCGACGCAGCGCCTCGTTTATCCGTCGAATCTGAACGGCTCGTCGGCGAACCTTGCGCTGGAGTTCGCGCCGAAGCTTCAACCTTCGATGGCGGCGACGCTGTTGGTCTTCGTAGAACAGCCCCGCGGCGAAAATCGTGAGGACGACCCACAGTCGGGTTGGCTCGAATCCACGCCCATGATCATTTCCGAAGTTCGTCAGTACCGACAGGACTCCTGGAAGGATCGTCATCACCGCGAACGTCGCGGTCAATTTCGCCATCCGGAGTCTTGGCACCATTCGCCAAGCCAAGAGCAGCACAGCAATCTGCAACACACAGAGGCCGGCCCACGCGGGTGCAGCCCAGTCGGCGACGGCGATCACCAAAGAAGCCGATATCCAAATCGCCGGTTTGTCGGTGATTCGGTAGAAGCTACGCATCACGCCCTTCGCATTTCCAACGAGTCAGCCGCTGGGAATTCGGTAGCCGACAGAAAAGGACCACCAACGGCAGGATCAATGAGTTTGGCAGGATCGGCGCGAACGGACCACGGGTCGAATCAATCGGCACGTTTCACGCCGATTTTCCATTCTCGGGGTGAGGACAGTCCGAATCGCAGAAGTATGAGCGTCGATCAAGCCATCAAGTGGACCATCATCCTGACGGTCGTCGGTATCGACTTGATCCTGTTAGCCATTTTCCCATTGCACCCGAGATGGACGGACCTGCTCGCGCCCGCCCTGTGCGGAATTTTGCTAGCAGGTTTATCGCTTCACTACCACCGTCGCGGCGGCGACAGCCTCGTGCTCTGCATGGTCAGCCTGTTGCACGTGGGATGCTACAGTTCGGCGATCTCGCTGATGATTTACGGGTTCGGGATGGTAGCCCTACCGCTGGCCGATCCCTGGTTGGTCCTTTCGGACGCTTGGCTCGGCTTTTCGCCACCACGGCTGGTCGCCTGGTTTGATGCCCATCGTGTGCTCGACCACTGGTTGACCTGGGCGTACCTGTTCATTGTCCCGCAGACGGCGCTGATGATACTGGCCGTTTCGATGGCTGGGCGACGAATCCGGTTGGAACAGTTCATTTTCCAGTTCATGCTGGGAACGTTTGTTTGCGCCTGGTTCTTCTTATTCATTCCCGCGGGCGGACCTGTCGTGGGCTATGGACTGACGCCCGCGGAGTGGCAGGAACCCTATCTCGATCACCTTCGAGGCCTTCGCTCGGGTGAACCGTTTCTGTTCACATGGCAGGGAACCGAAGGGCTCGTCACCTTTCCCTCGTTCCACACCGCCTGGGCGATCATGCTCATGATTGCCTGGTGGGACTCTCGGCTCTTTCGCTACCCGATGCTGTTCCTCAACGCATTGATCATCGTGTCGACCGTGACGACCGGGTCGCATTACCTGATCGATTTGGGGGGTGGCGCCGCGCTTGCGTGGGCCTGCGCTCGCGCAAGTGCTTGGGTAACTTCGGTTTCGTATCAGGCCGACGGAAGCCCGCGGCGAATCGCGGCGCTGACTTGGGACCCGCCAACGGGTGTCGCGCCACTCGACTCGGTGATTTCCACGGCTGCCACCAGCCGGCATCGGACCTGACCTCCGGTGGCTGCCTTGCGCGTCCGTCGAGACGTCCCCGTCGCGTCATTCGTTAAGACCGTCACGATCGGCCGAGTTTTCCCGATCCTACGACCTTGCCCAGTGTCGATTCTCCGCCAAAGGGAAATTTCAGTTGTAGTTTCCCTTTAGTGAACCTGTGAGTCGACGTTCGACTTGCTAGCGCATGCCCAGTCTCACCGTATCGGCGGGAAACGTGCCTAGGACGATCTCCCGACGAGGCGACGTGACGGTCGTGTGTATTCGTCATGCGAATGGCCGTGCCGGCACAGACGCACCCCCGTTTCAAGAGTGAAAAATATGAAGAGTTTTGCAACCAGCATCGTGAACTTCCTGAAGGAAGAAGATGGACCGACCGCCGTTGAGTACGCGGTCATGCTCGCCCTGATCGTCGTCGTTTGTTTGACCGCCATCACGAGCGTCGGAACGGCCGCCAGCGCCAAGTTTGATGCCGTCGCTACCGCGATCAACAACTAGTTAAGCGATTCAACAGAACCGCTAAGTAGACCGGCCGAACGCGTTCGGCCGGTCTTCGTTACCACCCACCGCTTCTCGGAAACGCCGATTATGAATTTCCCAGCGTTGCCAATGGATGCCGCCACGAACGCCTGGCAAATCATTTGCTGTGGCCTTTCGCTGATCATCGCTATCTTCGGCTGCCTGCTGCCTCGGTAGGACGAATCCTTTCGCCCAACATCGTGCCACCACTCCTGATCGATCGTCGCTCGCACTGACGGTCGAGTCATTCCCATTCATCCACGACCCGAGTCACCGCTGGGGCTCACGGGTCAACCCCACGGGGAACGAATCCGATGCACGCAATACTCGATTCCATCGTTGCCAATTGGCCCGTCTGGCTGGTGACGTTCGTCCTGATCGTCGCGGCGATCATCGATGGCGCGATCCTCAAAGTCCCGAACTGGTTGACCTTTCCCTTCATTCTCAGCGGATGGGTCTACGGGAGCATCACGGACGGATGGCTCGGGTTTGGCTACAGCCTGCTCGGCACGTTTGTCGGCATGATGCTGCTTCTGGTTCTCCGCAACATGGGCGGGATGGGCGCCGGCGACGTCAAACTGCTCGCCGGAGTCGGCGCTTGGCTGGGAACCGTCGTGACCCTCTACGCCTTCGCCGCGACGACAATCGTCGGCGCGATCATGGCCATCGCGATGATCGCTTGGAGCGGAAATTGGTTCAAGCATTACGCGATGGCGATGCAGATCCTTCACGAGTGGACGACCATTCGAGCCCCCGGCAGGTTGGCCGCTATCGCTCGCCAACGCAAGCCGACGATGACGCTGCTGCCTTACGGAATTCCGATGGCGGTCGGCTCCATCATTTACTTCGCGTTTGCCGGAATGTTGGTGTAGGTGCCTCGGCGCGGAGGAAAGCTACGACGAAGGCGAAGCCTGTAGCGACTACGCCGGTTCTGAGCAGGTAGGTTGACCAACTGCAGTCGGGCGGCGGATGAAACCGAACAGACTGGGGAGCGAGTGGTGCCGGCCGATGAGCAGCCACTGGCGTGTGGCCCGACCCAACCGCGACCGGGCCACTGGGCGGCGAACAATGGGGCGGTACGGTTGCGGAAATAGAAACATTCACTGGGCTGCTGTCGGAGTGGCTACGGCGTTGGGGCAGTGACCTTTCGTCAATTAAACGATCATCGGCCGCGCGGTTTGTAATCCGCCGGGTGGTCACCCAGTCAGCAGTAAGGGATCGTTTGGATCATGCGTAGCAAATCAATGTTCCTGATGGTTGCCTGCGTCTGCGGCGC
This sequence comes from Pirellulaceae bacterium, assembly GCA_041748895.1. Lineage (GTDB taxonomy): Bacteria > Planctomycetota > Planctomycetia > Pirellulales > Pirellulaceae > UBA6163. The sequence goes on along the minus strand of JBGTCJ010000333.1, from coordinate 793 downwards.
GATCGCTGCCGTCGGTGCCAGTCAATTCATGCAAGCCCACTCGACAAGTGGCTCTGCACTTCAAACCGTCGAGATCTTCGTCGCCAACCGAATGATCAATCAGGGTGATGAGATCACCGCCGAGTTGATGTCACTCGAAGCGTGGCCAACCGATCGAATCCCCGAGGGTGCCTACAACGATTTGAAGGCGCTCGATGGTAAATTCGCTGGTCAGAGGATTTTCGCCGGCGAACCGATCATCACGGGTAAATTGGTCGATTCTTCAGTCGACATGGCGGTCTCGATCCCGGCCGGCTTCAGCGTCGTTTCGATGAAGGCAGATGCGGCCAATAGCGTGGCCAACTTGGTACGCCCAGGAGACCGGGTGAATGTCCTGGCGTACTTTACCAAAAGCGACATGATCCCCGAAACCGGCGTGCGCACGATCCTGACGGGCGTCCGCGTCTTCGCGGTCGATAACCGCACGGCGAGAGGCAATGACTTGGATCAGACGGCGGCGGCGAGCACGGTCTCGCTGTTGATCGCCAAGGAGGATGAAGAGGCGTGGACGTTCGCCGCCGAACTCGGAAGAATCCGGCTTTCGCTGGGTAGACCATCGGAGTCTCAGTCCGATCAGGGCGAGTCGGCCGGCGGCCGGGAATTCCTGAAGTGGCTGGCTGATTACCAATCGTCCAAGTGCGATGGGAGCGAAGGCGCCGTAGCGACCGATTCCTCCAACGGTCAGCCATCCAAATCCAAAGCCGAAAAAACGTTCAAGATGCTCAAGCTGCATGGGAGCCAGTGGACCGAATAT
>JBGTCJ010000332.1:0-5466 GCA_041748895.1 Pirellulaceae bacterium | reverse complement strand
GCGATGCGTTCACCCGATGAGGTATTTGAGGAGATTCGAAGGCGGGTGGATCGCTTGAGATGACGGCTCCGTGAGTCACGCCGGGGTTATCGGGCCCCATTGTGTGCTATGAGGCGGGATTCATTCCGCGACTTGTTCTTTGTGGAGGCGGACGAAGCGATTCGAGGCGATCGGACCTCATTTGGATGAGACTTCGGGGGCAGGAATCACCTGCACATTGGTTCGATACCGGCGGCCGTCGCGGATAATGATCAAGGGTACATCCTCGCCCATCGCGGTCAGGCCAACACGAGCGACCAAGTGGTCATCGTTATCGATCGAGACACCGCCAAACTCAAGAATGACATCACCTCGCTGCAGGTTTGCTGCCGCAGCGGGCGAGTCCTTGCGAACGTCCTTGACCAGCGCTCCGCCGGGGTAGCCCAAATTTCGAATCGATTCGGGTGCCTTGAAATCAGGATCGAGTGTTACCCCGAGATACGCTCTTCGCAGACGTCCGTAGGTCACCAATTCGTTGGCAACTCGCATCGCCATATCGATCGGGATGGCAAATCCGATGCCCTCACTGCCACCGCTGCTGCTGGCGATGGCGGTGTTGATCGCGATCACTTCACCGCGAAGGTTCAGCAGCGGTCCGCCACTGTTGCCGGGGTTGATCGCGGCATCGGTCTGGAAGAAATCTTGCAATTCGATCCTCTCGGTCCCGAGTGTGAGGTCACGCCTCCCTTTCGCACTGAGGATCCCGAACGTCACGCTGTGACTAAGTCCGAAGGGGCTTCCGATCGCAAGCACGAAGTCGCCGATTTCTGCATCTCCACTTCGTCCGACTTTCGCGGAAGGGACCGCCGCATTGACCTTCATGATGGCGACATCGGTACTGGCGTCGGCGATCACACGCGTGGGACGCGTCTCGCGGCCGTCGCTTGTTCGCAGCAGGATATCTTGCGGGGCAGCGCCAACAATGACGTGACGATTGGTCATCACCCAAGCTTCGCCGTTGAGGTTCACCAGAACGCCTGCTCCCGCCTCGTCGAAGGATTCGGTCCGCCCGCGAGCTTTCTCGGTCTTGCGGGCCTCGATGTGGATCACGCTTGGTTTGGCGATTGTGGAAACCCGCTTAACCAAATTTCCCAACCGATCGATCAATGCGTAGTCGTCAGCCAACTCGACGAAAAGTCGCTGGCGATCGCGATCGAAACTCGATCCCATCGTTTCGAAAGCCGCGGTGCCGCGAAGATCGGGGATCGATGATGTGTCCGCCTGACTTGATATCTGACTCCCGTCATCGCCGACGCGGCGGGAGGTGTGCCGCAACTCGGACTCCTGAGCGTCGACACCCGCGGACACCGACGTGAAAAAGAAGGTTGCCAGGGAAGCCCGCCTCAGCCAGACACGTAGCCGAGAGGCTGCGCCTGTCAGGTCTGTGGGTTGAGGGATACCGGTCGCAGCCATCGAACCGGGCGAACGAGGACGAAACATGGAAGGGTCTCAGCGTGGGGAGGTGCGTATCGAGATCGCTCGTAGTGCTACGCATCGGCTGTTGACCGGTCGTCGGTTGTGCTGCTCGCGGCTTGCCTGCGCTCAGCATGCCATTCGCTTTGACCCTCATGGAAGCTACAGCAGACATTGTCGTTGCGAGAAGTTTCAAGAAGCCTCTGGCGCAAAAAAAATCGGCGATCTTGCGACCGCCGATTTGACAATTCGTTGTTTCGTGCACCGCGCCAAACGAGTCGCGAAAGTCATTCGCGGCGGCCAAACCGACTGAGCGAAGCGATCAGAAAGAGTCGACTTCTGATTCATCAAACACTCGGTTCCAGCTGGTGCTGCCCAAACCTGGCCCCTCCTCTGCCTTTCGCCGGCAAACGATGCAATCCGTGACGTAGGGAACCGCTTGCAGCCGCTGCAGAGGAATCGGTTTGCCGCAATCCTCACAATCGCCGTAGGTGCCCTCGTTCATTCGCGAGATGGCATGATCAATGGCGGCCAGCTCTTTGCTCTCCACATCGACCAGTTGGCTGTTGATTTCATCCTGCGCCGTATCGGCGGCCGCGTCGAGCGTGTCGCCGGAGTGGGCAGCGTGGAGTTCGCGGAGCAGGCTTAGGTCACCCTCAAGAGCCCGAGCGAGAGCCTCGCGGCGACGCACCAGCGTCTTTCGAAACTTCTGAATCGCTTCTTTTCTAGCCATGCTCGTTCACCCTTGTTGTCGTTTCCTGCCTGATCACCGAGATGTCCTGCGTCGCCGAGTCGGTCGAGTCCATCCGGGCTTGCCATGTTACGCAGCGAACGGCGGGTGAGTTTACTTTCAAGCGATCTTTCAGGAAAAATACTCGCCCAGCTACCGAACGAACCGCCAAAGCAGCCAAATCCAAACCACCAAAATGGGTGGATTGGTAGGTTTCCGCGTGCCCCAATGCTAGAAGCCCGGTCCCAAGAGACAATCCGGTTGGCCCACGAAGTCTCCGTTTTCCCAAATTCGCGGTTCGTTGGTTCCGAATCTCGGGCCCACGTACTTTTCTACGGCTGAAGATACTCAGCATCTACCACCATTAATGTCTATTTCTGATCCACCCGATGGAGGAATTCGCTCGGCATCCACGCCGATAGCGAAATTCACGATCAAGTTTCTTGATGAAAACCATCGCTAGCTTGCCGATACACACCGAGAGGAACTTTCGTTTGGTTACGTCGCGAGGTCGCGTCCGCTTCCAAAGTCGTTCTCCCCAACCACAAGCAGCAGCGGTAAGGAAGAAAACCTTGATTACCGATTCGACTAGCTCGCCGAATCCCGATTCGGACGCCGCGGCGACGCAGTCGTCAGCGGGGAGCCATGAAGCGACCGGACCGGGTGAGCTATTTCGCACGCCGGGCTTGAGCGACCAGCAGCTAGGATTTATCGAATTTCGCGTCTCACGCGCCGGTTCACCCACTCGGCGGTTGCGCGTCCATGCCGACCGGTGCACCGTGGGCAGTGGGGAAGGCTGTACGGTGCGATTGACCGACGCGGGTTTACGGCCCATGCATTTGGTCGTGATTCGTGATGCCAATCGCGTTTTGGTTCGAGCCTACAGCGTGCCTCTTGACGTGAACGGTCAACTGGTGAGCGAGTCGCTCCTAGGCTTGGGGGATGTTTTCCGGCTGGGGCCATACGACTTTGAGCTGATCGAGGCTTTCGGCCTTGCCGCAGGCGGGCTTGCGACCTGGGGCGAGCGAACTGCTGAAAAAACGCCCGGGGGGGGCTCTATTGCGGATCGCGCGGCGCCCGCGGTCGCAGCGATGAATGGAAGCGCACGACAGGATGCCGCGTCAACGGATGAGCGCTGGTCCGAGCGAGAGGAGATCATTGCGGAGCTGCAGCGGGATCTTGCGCGATATCGCGGTGAAGCATTGCAGGCTGAAACGCTTCACACGTCAATCTGCGAACAACGGGACGAAGCGATCGAACGGCACCGGATCGCACTTCTCCAATCTGAAGAGGCTAGTGAGTCGCTCGCGGCCATGCGGGAACGCGTCGATCAACTTACCGAGGAAGTCGAACGCTTGACGGATGAATCGCTCGCGGCACAGCAGCGAGCGAAGGATCACGCGGAAGAATTGGAATTTGCTTGCGAGGTAGCGCGGGAAGCGAGGGATGAGGCGGTTTCGCAAGCTGATGAAATCGCCCTGCAGCGTGACGAGGCGGTATTGCAGCGGGACGAGCTGACCCACCAATGCGACGAACTCAACCGGCAACGCGACGAGCTGGCCCAGCGATGCGACGAGCTGACCCACCAGTGCGACGAGCTCACCCGCCAACGCGACGAGCTCGCCTGCCAGTGCGACGAGCTGACTCAGCAGCGCGACGACATCGCCCGCCAACGCGACGAAATCACTCGCCAGCGCGATGATTTGGCTCAACAGCTTGATGAGGCAGTCTCGAAGGCGGACGAGTTAACTCTCCAGCGTGACGAAGCCGCTCTCCAGCGTGACGAAGCCGCTCTGCAGCTTGATGAGGCAGTCTCGAAGGCGGACGAGCTGGTTCTGCAGCGTGACGAAGCCGCGCTGCAGCGTGACGACGCGGTTTCGCAAAGGGACGACGCGTTATCGCAGCGTGACGAAGCGGTTTTCTTGAAGAACGAAACAAGCGCCGAGCTCGATGCGATTGTCGAGCGGTGTTCAAAAGCCGAATCGGACCGGGAGCTGACCCAACAGCAGTGTGAACAGATTGCGGACGAGTTGGAAACGGCGCGGCGGGAGCTCGAGGGCGTGCGGCAATCGCTGCAGGTGGCTGAGAGCTCGGCGCTGGTTGCGAATGAGCGGTTATCGCAAGTCGACCTCCAACAAGGCCAATCGGTCGATCAACTCTTGCTCGCGGAGCAATCGGTCCAGCATTATGAGGCGATGCAGGCGACAACGGCGCAAGAAATCGAATCGCTGAGGGAGCAGGTTGCAGGACTGTCGATTGAACTCGAGTCGGTCAACCGACGCGCGGCCGAGCTCGAGAACGAAAGCCGCCGCGCCGCGGAGCTCGAGTCGAACCTAGCGGCGATTGAGTCGGATCGAGTGAACGAGCGAGCCAATTGGGAGCAGGAGTCGTCATCGCTCCGGCAGACGATAGAAGATTTGTCGATGGAATTCGCCATTGCGACGGAGCGATTGAACCAAGCTGCGATGTCGCAAGAGATGATTCGCGTCGAGCTGGATCAGGCCCAGCAGCGGTTGGCCGCGACCGAGAGTGACATGGCGGGGCGGCCCAGCAGTGACCAATGGCAACAGCTTGAGCAACAGTTGATTGAGACGCAGGAACAACTTGTCCAGTCGCAATTGAAATGGGAGCGTTTGGCGGCAGATCGTGACGAACATCCCTCTGGTCAACCGATGGTCGAGTTCTTTGATGAAGGTGAAGAAACTTCGTATCACGCTACTGAATTTGCCGACCTGCGATCGGATCGGTTTGAGGAGACCGCTGATGCGCAAAAGTCAGACGAGGCGGGGTCAATTGTCTGGTCCACGCCATCGGACGATTACTGGAGTCATAACGCCGGTTGTGACGGAGAGGACGCCAGTCGCGACGGCCAGGCACCAAGCCACGAGGGACAAGAGCCGGATTCCGACGCGATCGAGGAAACCCTGGCAGACGTGGGGGAGCGTACCCTGATGCTTCCCGTGCTGGGTGAGAACGATGATTGGGTCGAGGATGCCACGGCATTTTCGCCGCACACGGATCGCGAACTCCCGTTGGGTGAAGTGTTTCCAGTCGATACCACCGAAGACGATGGACGCTGCGAATCGACTGATGATGAGGAGAGCAGCGACTTGGCGGATGTCGGCTCGGAACTTGCGTCAGAAGTCGATTCAATTGAGGATTACATGAATCGGTTGCTGAGGCGAGTTCAGGGGCACGCGGCCATTGAAGACTCGCCTTCGTCGCCACCCAAGGTGAGCGAATCGCCGATTGCGCTCATTCAAGCCCCTGCGCTCGAGCCGAGC
>JBGTCJ010000331.1:0-8726 GCA_041748895.1 Pirellulaceae bacterium | reverse complement strand
CCACTTCAAATACGCCGCGGCCTGGGCGTCACGATCATCAATTTTGCATGAAACATTCATCAAAAAATCACGCCCGCGAGTCAACGACCCTTCAATTCACTCACGACCGGCATCGACAGCGCGTGGACTGGGCCGCGAAGTTGAAGGTACATGTTCCGGAAATGGGTTACCTGATCCGGCGTGGCCGGTACCTCCGTTTTGGACAACATCTGGAATTGAAACGTGAGCGGATCTCGGGGCCTCGCGTCACGTGTCATCGCGGCGAGCACGGTTGCACTCAGCCGGTTTCCCCTCGGCGTGGGCTCGAAGCCGCCATCGTATGTGAAAGCCGCTCCGTTCTCGTCGAAGAGTGAAAAATGCAAGACCGCAAAATCGCCCTCGTCATTCTCAAGTGTCGTTTCAAAAAAAGTGAACGTCAGGGGGCTGCCGTCGCCCGCTTGCCGGATCTCCTCCGTCGATAGCCGTCGCCATCCCGCATTGATGTAGCACTCCCAAAGCGGGTGCCAACCTCGGAAGGGGAGATCGAGCGAAACGATTTGTACCCCGAGTTCTCCCGAGTACGTCCAAATTCGTGAGTGCTGGCCTAGGATGTTGCGAATGTTACGGGATTCGTTCTGAAACTGGACGCGGCGCTGAGTACCAATCGAGGCCGGTAGCGCAGATTCCCCCGGGAACCGATCGGCGATCGACTCGGTGAGGCGTGGAACCTCTTTGTCGTAGTGCTGAACCACCGCCAAGGACGCCACAGGAAACATCAGCAGCAACATCGCGGGGACCGCGAGCCAACCCTTTGACAGCATCGGCGCGGGGTCCGCGATCGGCCCGATCGCCGCTTCTCGCCGAACAGGATCAGACGAAAACTCGATACCCGTGCTGGCAACACTCGAAGGGAAAAACCGCCACTGCACAAAATTCAAAAATTGCACAGAGCTCCAATGAACCCAGGCGGCAGCCGCAAAACAAATCAGACCCAAAAGGGTATGAGCGGTACCCGTTGAAAGATCGACCGCGAACCAATCGAGCCCGATCACGATCGAGTATATCCGCAGCAGATTCCCGAAGATCGCCCAAATCGGGACGGTAATGATCGTAATCAGACTGACCACCAAGCCGACTCGCCCAACCAGCAGCATCACTCCTGCGACCGTCATTAGTGCGTACTGGCTATCGACGCCGCTACAAGCCTCTTCGACGAACAGCGGTTTCGAGGTGATCTCGAGGATATTGCCGCGCTTGAGGTGCACGATGCCCGAAACGTCCATCAACCGACTGCTGGCGGTAGCGGAGAGCGACTGCAACGACTGGACGAGTTTCTGGTCACCGCCGGCAGGAACGGGGACCGTCACGATCATCAGCCCACAAATACCGGTGATTCGCAGCGGCGTTAACGACGCCAGCCGCCCCATGGCCCAGGCCCAAATCAGCGCGATGAGCGTGACCTGTGAGAGCCAGGGCGAGTTGAGCAATAGAGCTGCCGCGGCGAGCAAAAATGCGACGAAGGCGGCCACGAAGGCGGTCCACGATCGTCCGCGATCCGTCACGGCGGGAGACGGCCAACCCTGGTAAAGGAACCAACCGGCCGCGGCAAAGGCCAGGGGAAAGAACTGTAAATGCTCCTTTTCCCAGAGAAAGATGCACTGCAAAAACAGAAGAGGCGCGATCGCCACGGCCGGTAGGATGAGCGAGAACAGATCCCAGGCGATCAGCGATCCCCTGGCGGAACCGCCAGCAACGGACAACGACGGCTCGGTCGGATGGATATCCAATGCAGTCACCGTTGCAGCCGACGCCTAGTGGCCAGTGTTCCCTTTGGCGGGATGCGGCATACGCACCATCATTCCCTGCTGGACAAAGAACTGGGCCGGCGCGAAATCAGTGAAATATTCCACCTCACACCCATGCTTCTCCGCGAACTCGGTCAAAAGCTTTGCGGCCCGCACCGTATCGTCACCCCCGGGGGGCGAATGCCTGTCGGAGTTATCCAAATAAATGATTCCGCCATCATTGATCAAGTGAAGCGAGTTCGCAATGCACGCCGAGCGATACTTTCCATCCACCATGATCAAGTCAAATCGGGTATCGAACGAATCACCAAACTTAACGTAAGCCGATTCATCGTCAACGAACTGGTGCGTAACGTTCAACCTGCCGGCGGCGGCCAGCGATTTCTGCACGATCTCGTGCCACTGCCGATGATCCTCCACCGAATAGACATGGCCCGCTCGCTCCGCGTACCACGCCGTCGAATTCCCGGATCCAAATTCGAGCACCTTTGAACTCGGATTGAGAAAGCCATCGAGTCGCGCGATGGCGTCGTAGGATATCCAAGGTTGGGGCGGGTGCTTCTTCAGAAGAATCCGACGCATCCCCGTCCAAACCGCACGGGACCCGTTTCTCATCAAGCGGGGCCATCCGACAAAATTCCCCTTGTCGTCCTCCCACCGATAATGGTCCGCTCGGTCGCCTTTTAGAAGTTTTTTCATCGCACATGCCTTGTTGAGATGCCCTGGACGCTCGATTCCATCGAATGCCTGGTGCCATCGAGTTCGCGCGGGACGGTCTGGGATTCACGCCAGCGTAGCTCACGAACCTTCACATCGATCATCATCTCGTAAGCCGCCCGCATGCGGCTGTAGCAGTACCCGGGGACACCATCAAGGAATCCCAACCGGAATACGTATAGATACAGGAACATGATTGCCGGTCTTCCGGGTATTCGATAACTGAGGTGCTTGAGTGCCCGGCGGCGTCTCGATGCGTCGCCGCTCATGAGCCCCGCCCAGTCAATCGGTTTGCGAGCCTCACTGATCAAGTCGGCTGCTTCCAACGTGCTGTACTGATTGTGCCTGGCAAACCAGTGGCTAACCCCGTGACTGAACGGCTCGTGCAACAGGTGACCCTTCAGTTCTCCCGTCGTCCCTTCGATGACCGCGACCGGATTGACGAGCCTCTCATAACGAATCCGCTGTGGCCGAAAGACGCGAACGATCCACGTCGGATAGAGTTGTGATCGCCTCAGCCACCTGCCCATGAAGTAGTCTTTGCGGCGGACGCGGAAGGCCGCTTCCCTCAGCGGTTCACGCGAGTCACGGGCGGCGAGGTCGGTCAGTTCCCGCCTCAGCTCATCGTCGCACCGCTCATCGGCATCGAGGTAAAAAACCCAGGGATGGCGAAAGTCGATCTCGTTCACGGCCCAGTTCTGATGGCTCGACCAATTGTCAAACTCCCGCGTGACGACGCGTCCCCCGAGCCTTTCTGCAATCTCACATGTTCTGTCGGTGCTCTGGGAGTCGAGCACCACCACATCGTCGGACCACGATACTGAATCAATGCATCTTGCGATGTTCTCTTCCTCATTTTTCGTGAGAATCAGCACAGAGATTGCTGCTCGAGGAGTTTTCAAATCCATAGTCGACCTTCCAGGATCCTTCCAAGAAAAAAATGACTTAGAACGTATCCGGAAACTGGTAAATGCAGATAGTCCAATGCCGCATCCGTTGTCGACAATCGCAGAAAAACTGCGATCAACGGAGGGAAGCCCAAAGCGATTTTAAAACCGAAACTAGTAGAGTCCGCGATAGACTTCCGACCAAACTTTTACGATATTAGGCCAAGAATATTGTGGAGCGAGCTGTAAGCAGGATTCACGCATCAGTCGCGCCCGGTTCAAGTCAAGGCAAACGGCATCCATCGCATCCGCCCAGTTTTTCGGCAAAAAATCATTCAAGCAAATGCCCGCCCCAGCAGCGGCAAACTCCGATGCATTGCAAGCCTTAGAATAAATGATAGGCAATCCCGCGCCAATGGACTCCAATAAGACCAATGGCTGGCCCTCCGCCTTTGAAGGCAAACACAGCGCAGCGGCATTCTCGTATAACGCTTGTTTTTGTTCACCATAAGCAGGCCCATAGAACTCTACGACTTGGCGGAGTCCCAATTTCTCCACGAGACCTTCGAGATAGCTTCGGTGATTGTAGCTGTCAGGTCCCGCAAGAACGAGATCGTGGCTCTTTCGGGCACCCGATAGAGCGTATGCCTCGATGACCAGCGATGGCTGTTTTCGTGGGTCAAGATAACCGAGAAAAAGAAGGTACGGTCGTCCCCGGGTCGGTTTGGCGGCCTTCGCGTGTTGTGAAACAAATCCGTTAGATACGGAACAAAAATTTCCAACTAATGGAATCCGCTCCAAATGGTATCGCTCCTCCTCGGATGAGGCACCGATCACCGACGCAGATTCCACCAATCGCTTAGTGAATAGAAACCACCAGGCCCGCTTAGCCATACCAAATCTAGCGAACATCTGCGGTGACAGTTTGCCGTGTGGTGAGAATACGTATCGCAAGCCTTTTCGTCTGCATTCATGCATTGCCGCCTCGGAAAAGGCACTAAAGCACGTGTGTATGTGTACTACCGTTTCCTTGGGAAGGATTTGCAACTTTCGACGCAACTGCTTAACAGGGCCGATGAGTGGATGGCGTCGCTGCGACAGGACGGTTTGGTTCACCCCATGCAGAACACTCGTCCCGGGCGCGAGCATGCGCCTTCCCAATTCCCGGTCGCCGCAAATGAGCTCGACTTGATGGTCACTATCTGCCAGGTGAAGACAAAGCTGCCGAACAATGTTGGACACCCCATTCGTTTCCCGATCAAGGTCAACAGCACAAGGACAAACCTGCGCAATAATCATTTACTACAAATTAAAACTGGTTGTGGCCGGAAGCTGTTAGCAAACGCATTTTGACTGGTTTTGCAGGATTCCCTGCAACGACTGTATTGCTGGGAACATCCTTCGTCACCACAGACCTCGCACCAATGACTGCACCATCGCCTATCGTTACGCCGGGGCAAATAAACGCACCGGCGCAAATCCAGACATTTGCACCTATTTTAACGTCTAGCGTTGTCAAGGGCATTCCGAAACACTCATAGTCATGCGACCCCGCACAAATATACACGTCCTGTGAAACTACAGTGCGATCTCCAATAACAATTGACCCCAAACTATACAAATAAGATCGCGGCCCTAGGGTCGTTCTTTCGCCAATCTTGACATTCCAAGGACACTCGATCCAGGCAGATCCATAAAAGTTATTCAATAATGGAACATCCGCACCAAAAATTTTTAATACTACAGGCCTGAAATAGTATCCCCGATGATGCAAAAGCTTCCAAAGCGTGTACCAAATGATGGTCCACAGAAGTTTCCGACTCGAATTCCAGAACCACATAGCTCAGCTTTCTGAACTTTTGCACCGTGCTACCAATTCACGGAAGCGAAAAAGTCGCCCGGTCATTTGCACGCCCTTCGCATACGCCAGAGTGTTTCCACGGCGAAACAAAGGAAGAAGTCTTCGTCGCATACCGTAGTGCTCGAAATAAATTGCTACTTCGGTAAAGCCAGCGCGACGTACGAGGTTGTTCATTGTCCGAGGATTCCAGGAATAGAGGTGAAAATCTTTTTCATTTTTTATTATCGGAAGTGTTGGTTGTTCGAAGGGAACTATGACAATTAGCGTACTTTCCGGCTTGAGCAAGGATCGTAAGGATCTAAGGGTGCTTAGCGGGTCATCAACATGCTCCAAAACATGGCGGCAAAGAACCGTATCAAATTTCCGTTGTTTGAGTTCATCAAGCGAAACAACCGTTTCAATTCCGTGGTCCTGCGCAAACTTCCGAGCGAGCTCAGACGGCTCAAGCATACACACCTCCGCTCGCTTGGCGACCTTGAATAAATTGTTGCCAAGGCCTCCCCCAAATTCAAAAACAGAATCCCCCGGTCTTACGTGTTTAAAATATGCGTAGTCAGCGAAATGCGACCATGCCATACAAAGCTCATCCGATGCTAGCAATTCTTCATGCCGAGCCAGATGGTACTGATCGGCAGAGTAGTCCACAATTTCATTTTCGGTGACTCCGTTTGGCTCATTCATAGCTACCGCGGTATGTTGAATTTGCGATCGTGTTAGAGTAAAACATCTTTTCGTGCTTTGTTGAAGCGGGATAACAGAAACCGACAATTAAGCCGAGTTCAAACGGCGACACCTCAAATAAACTGCTAATGAACCCACCGCTGGATGTTCGCATTCCAGTTTGGTCGGGAGGAACGTTGACATTAGTTGCTCATTTCCTCTGCCTTTGATCCGTCCACGAGCCAAAAGACGATGTCGGCTCGCTGTCTCAGGTCGACCGGCGGTGCCGCGAGTCCGGTCGAAGCAGATCACGTGATGCTCAATCCCCGCCCCGACCGAATGGCGGATGAGGTCCTCAATGAACCGCTCGATCCCACCGATCGCTGGGAAAAAGTCGGTGCAGACATGACAAATTCGCGGTCCTCGTCGGTCCCCCGCCATGGTAGGCCCCGTCGGTGCCGCGGGCGACAATTCGTTTGACAGAACCTTCGCCGGACCGCTGGATCGCTGGACGTCGGTGTCAAACATGGACGTCATCCGGAGGATCGCCGCCGCCAAGCAGCCAACCGTAAACTGCGGTCATTCGCCGCGCGACCTCGGGCCAGGAAAATCGGCGTTCCACCAGTCGCCGACCCCGCGCGCCCATTGCCGACAGCTCTGCCTCGGTCATTCGAAACAGTCCCGCCAACTCCCGCGCGATTGAGTCGGCTTGCGGCTCGACACGAACCGCGGCCTCTGCGGTGAATCCTTCCGGCAAGTTGCAGCGGTCGGTCATGATCACCGGGAGCTGATACGACCAAGCTTCGAGCGGCGCGATCGGTTGACCTTCGCTCAGAGACGGAAGGATAAATGCCGTTGAAGAGGCGAGCAGATCGGCCTTGGCTTTCCCAAATTGCGGGCCCACGAAATCGACCTGGTGATCGACCCCGCGCTGTCGCGCCTGCATCTGCAAACGAGACTGATGGCCGCCGTCATCCCAACCGGCAATCGTCATCCGCCAATCGCCGCGTTCGCCTTCCGGTACCCGAGCCCAGCCATCGATCAATTCACTCAGACCCTTTTTGGGATGAATTCGTCCAAGAAAGAGCAGGGTCCGAGATTGGGAGGCCTTCGGAAGCGAACTCTCCGGCAATGCCACCCCGTTGGGAATGATCGCCACAGGAGTCCGGATGCCGAAGGCTCGTATATCGCGAAGCTCATTCTCTGTATTCGCTTGAATGGCTGCTGCACCCTGAAGCATTCGCCGCTCATGAACGAAGGCGACGATCTGTTTTTTCCATCTTGAATTTCGCAGCGCCCATGGTTCGAGCATCCCGTTGGGCGTGACGACGAGGGGGCGGTTGGTCGTTCGCCGCCAGCGATCCGCCAACACTGACGTGTAGAGCCAGAGCGCGTGGAGGTGTAGCAGGTCGTGACTGCCGCCAATCACCGCATCTCGCAGCGCTGGGGAATAGCCAAACGACCTGACGCCGCGCGTCGCAAAGCATTGTGTTTGGATCGGGTTCCAATCGCCAGCATCCTCGCTCGAGAACTCATCCATCAAGCCAAATGCCTCGACTTCCGCGTGCCCCAGCGCTTGGATCGATCGTGCCAAGCTCCTCTCGATCTCGAAAATTCCACCGGCCGACCGGGACAGCGATGGCGAGAGAAATGCTATTCGCACTATTTCCCCCTCGAGGCGAACCAGCGTAACGCCGTTCGCTCGATCGCGCCGGCGGACCTGGGCCCTACTTCCATCGATTTGTTGGCCGCCTGGCAGAGGCTCGCCGCGAATCGTTCGCAACCCCAGTTGGCGACAATCGATCGACTCATCTCGCCCATCGCAATCCGTTTTGAATCATCGAGCTTGGCGAGCCGCAACATCGAGGATGCAATGTCTGCCTCGTTTGATGGATCGAATGTCCACCCGTTCTCGCCCTGGCGCACCAGGTCGGTGGCGCATCCACAGCGTTCGGAAACCAACACCGGCAAACCGCAAGCCATCGCTTCGTTGACAACCAACCCCCACTGTTCGATTGTACTGGCGTGCACGAATCCGTCGGCCAGCGCATAGTAAATCGGCAGCTTCTCGTACTGTTTGAACCCTGGTAAGTGAACGACATGATCCAACCCGAGCCGACGCCGCTGTGCTTCGACTTGCGACCTCAATTCTCCATCACCCACGATCACCAGATCCCACGCCTGGTCTCCAATCTGCCGACGATAGATCGCGTAGGCATCGAGCAGTCGAGGTAGATTTTTCTTTTCGACAAAACGACTCGAGGCGACAAAATACCGCTGTGGAAGCGATTCCAGCTCGCGGTAATGATCGGCGCGCTCGCGAACGCCGTTGGAAATTCGCCAGAAGTAGTTGTTGTCAACGGCGTCGTAGCCCTCAAATATTCGGTCGGCGGGCATCCCGAGGTCCAGGAAGTAGGCACGGTGCCTTGTGCCTCCCACCAACCCCGCGCCGACGAGTTGAAGGAATCGCCGCTTGATGCCTTCTTTGATCGCGTTTCGCGGCGCGTCTTCGCGAGTGCTGGCGGACATAGCGATCATGCAAATGCCTGCCTTGAGGGCCCAATTCATCGCGGTGAATGACTGTGGACTTGACCAACCAGGAAGGGCGATCACGTCGGGCGAGATTTCGTCGAGAACGCGGGTGAGATCCCGATCGTCGAGCGTTTGGACGACCAACGATCCGGGCTCGGTCAGCGGATCCCACTGATATTCTCGCGACCGCCCGCGTACTTGCACCGCGGTCAGGCGAATGTCGGCGGATGCGGCGAGTAGCCTGGCACGGTGATAAGGCCCCAGGTTCTCAAAGAGGACGGCAAG
>JBGTCJ010000330.1:0-5409 GCA_041748895.1 Pirellulaceae bacterium | reverse complement strand
CCTCGGCGATGGTCGCCCCGAATTGGTCTGCACCCGGGAAGGATTCTTCGGGTTCGCCACGGTCGATTGGGACAACCCGCTCGCGCCATGGACATTCCATCCGGTCTCCGAGAAAGTCGCGCCCGAGAAGTTCGGCCACGGACTGGGCGTGGGCGACGTCAATGGCGACGGTCGTGCCGATATCGTGCACTCCGGCGGCTGGTTCGAACAACCACAAAGCGGTGCTCTGGACGGCCGCTGGCGACACCATGGCGTCAAGTTCACCGACTCTTATGGCGGCGCCGATATCCTTGTCTACGACGTTGATGGCGACGGCGACAACGATGTGATCACCAGCCTCGCGGCACACGATTTTGGGCTTGCCTGGTACGAGAACGTGCTGGTCGATGGCGAGCGGCAATTTCGCCAACACCTAATCATGGGCGAGCATCCCTCGCAAAATCGCTACGGTGTGGTCTTTAGTGAGTTGCACGCGCTGGCGTTGGTGGACATCGACGGCGACGGGCTCAAGGACATTGTGACCGGCAAGACCTACTGGTCGCATCACAAAAAAAGCCCGATGTGGGATGCGGGCGCCGTGGTCTATTGGTTCGAGCTGGTCCGCGGTGACAAAGGCGTCGACTTCATCCCCCATCTGATCGACGATCAGTCTGGGATCGGACGTCAGGTGACGATTGCGGATGTTAATGGGGATCAGTTGCCTGACATCGTCGTCGGGGGCATGAAGGGTGGCCACGTGCTGCTGCACCGCAAACAGACCGTCGATCGAGAGACGTGGGCTGCCGCTCAGCCGGTGCCCCACACCGCGCCGGCGCCACCCCAAGTCATCGACGCCAAACCGCTTCGCGGCCCCCCCTCGCCGATCGACGCGGAAACCTCCGGTGTGGCTGGCGCGATCGAAGCCGAATCGTTGCCCTTTGACGTGACCGGCGGCAAAGCGGCGCGCCAGGATATGCGGCAATTTACTGCCGATCGCTGGAGCAAAAATGCGCACCTTTGGTGGACCGGAGGGCGGCCGAGCGATCGCCTTACCCTCGCCCTACCCACCAAGCCAAACGTTGAGCGAATTGAGTTGGTGCTGACCTGCGCCAAGAATTATGGCATCGTGCGGATTTGGCTCGATGGCAAACCGCTCGGCGAACCGATCGATCTCTTCAACCCGAGGGTCGTGACGACGGGCGTCCTCAGCTTTCCGATCTCGCCGGCCGCCGGAGCCACGCACGCGTTGCAGATCGAGATCGTTGGCGCCAATCCGCGGGCGGTCAAGGCGCACATGGCGGGAATCGATTGGGTCCGCTTGGTATCCAAGGGTGAGGTTTTCCCACCGCCCAAGGCCTCCTCTGTCGGGGCCTCCTCTGCCGGGGTCTCGCCTGCCGCAGTCTTATCGCCGCAGGACGGTGTGATCACGCTCCGTGCCGATCAATACCCGCATCAAGGCCTATCGGCGACCGACGCGGCCGCGGAAATGAAGTTACCCCCTGGGTTCTCGGTGACCGCCAGCGCATCGGAACCCGACGTCAAACAACCGATCGCGATGTGCATAGATGACCGTGGTCGAGTGTGGGTGGCCGAAGCCTACGAATACCCCGTTCGCGCTGCCGGCGACTCGGGACGCGATCGAATCCTGATCTTCGAGGATGTCGATGGCGATGGCCAGTTCGACAAACGAACGGTCTTTGCCGAGGGTCTCAATCTGGTCAGCGGGTTGGAAGTCGGCTTCGGTGGGGTGTGGGTCGGTGCCGCTCCTCACTTGCTCTTCATTCCCGACCGCGATGGCGATGACGTCCCAGACTCAGAGCCTCAAATTTTGCTCGATGGATGGGGATTCCAAGACACTCACGAGACCCTCAATTCATTCATCTGGGGACCCGACGGTTGGCTTTACGGGTGTCACGGGGTGTTCACCCATTCGAAGGTTGGCAAACCGGGCACTCCCGACGAGCAACGCGCCAGGATCAACGCCGGTGTCTGGCGATATCACCCTTCCCGCCACGAATTTGAAGTCTTCGCCCACGGGACCAGCAATCCTTGGGGAATTGATTTCAACGACCACGGCCAAGCCTTCATCACCGCCTGCGTGATCCCTCATCTCTTCCATGTGATTCAAAATGGCCGCTATCAGCGGCAAGCCGGCCAGCATTTCAACCCCTATACCTATCGGGATATCGTCACGATCGCTGACCACCTCCACTACCTCGGCGTCAGGCCACACAGCGGCAATGGGAGGTCGGACGAAGCGGGCGGCGGCCACGCGCATGCCGGGGCGATGATCTACCTGGCCGACACCTGGCCGCGGGAGTACCGCGGCTCAATCTTCATGAACAACATCCACGGCCAACGGCTGAACGTTGACCGGCTCGAGCCCAAGGGATCCGGCTACGTCGGTTCGCACGCGCCGGATTTTTTGCTGACAGGCGACGAGGCGTCGCAAATTCTCAACCTTCGCACGGGACCCGACGGCCAAGCCTTCATGATCGATTGGTACGACATGCAGGCCTGTCACTCGCGAGAGATCGATAAGCACGATCGCAGCAACGGACGTATCTACAAGATTTCGTACGGGGAAACCCAGCAATCGCCGATCGACCTGAAGTCTCAAAGCGATCGGCAGTTGGCCGAACTCGCGTTGCACGCCAATGACTACTTCGTCCGTCACTCACGACGGATCCTCGCCGAAAGAGCGCTGGCGGGGAGCATCGACGCTGCCGCGCGCGACCGCTTGGTCGAGATCGCGACGCTGCACGAAGACGACACACGGCGGCTTCGAGGGCTCTGGGCTCTCCATGTTTCGGGAGGTGTTCCCGAGCGTACGCTTCTGCGCGCCATCTCGGACGACCCCAGCAGTTATGTCCGCGGTTGGGCGATCCAATTGGCCTTGGATCCCATGGCATCGGACACGCGCCTGGCGAGCTACCTCGATCGGTTCGCAGAGATGGCTCGACAAGATCCGTCGCCCGTCGTCCGGCTTTACCTCGCCTCGGCGGCTCAGAAGCTCGAGCCTTCACTTCGCTGGGACATCGTCGAGGGGTTGGCGAGCCATGGCGAGGATCAATCGGACCATAACCTGCCGCTGATGCTGTGGTACGCCGCCGAACCACTGGCCGACGTAGACCCGCCGCGGGCTTTGGCCCTCGCGCTCGCCGCGGGTCACCAACAGCCTCTGCTGCAAGAGTTGATGTTGAGGCGCATTGGCAGTGGTGAGCTCGGGTCCTCGCTAGCCATCCTCGTCGAAGGGTTGCTCGGCGCGACCGACGAGACGGTGCAGATCGCTTTTCTCAATGCGATGCAGACCGCCGTTCGCGGCAAACGTCAAGTCGACGCGCCGGCGCGGTGGCAGAGCGTCTACGACCACTTGGCGACGAGCGATTCTCACGCGGTCCGTCGAGCGACGAGATCGCTCGGTGTTTCCTTTGGTGACCCCGCGGCGCTGATTGCCGCGCGTTCAACGATCACCTCGGATAGCGCCTCGGTCGACGACCGTCGCTCGTCGCTGGAGGCCTTGCTTCGAGCCAATGACGCTACCTTGGCGACGACTCTCCATGCGTTGATCGCCGATCCCGCCCTGCGGATTGACGCGCTACGAGGTCTCGCCCAATACGATCATCCGAAGACTTCGCAGGTCATCCTCGCCGCCTTCGATCAAATGAATGCCCAGGAGAAGGCCGCGGCGATGGCGACGCTCTGCGCGAGAGCCAGCTACGCTATCGACATGCTCCGTGCGATCGGACACGGCCAATTGCCCCCCAACGATCTCTCCGCCGATCTGGTTCGTCAACTGACGCATTTCGAGGACGCAGAGATCGATCGTCTGATCGGCGAAGTTTGGGGCCGTGTCAGGCAGACGGCTGCTGACAAAGCCGAACTGATCGCTTCCTACACGCGAATGCTCAGCACAACGCCCGCCAGTCCGCCCGATGCGTCACTGGGCCGAGCAATTTTTGCCAAGACCTGCCAGCGATGCCACGTGCTGTACGGCATCGGCCAAAAGCTCGGGCCCGATTTGACCGGATCCAACCGCGGTAATCTCGAGTACCTGCTTTCGAACATCGTCGACCCGAGCGCCGTGATGGCCAAGGAATACCGGCAGACGGTGGTCCTTACCGATAGCGGTCAAGTGATCACCGGCATCGTTCGCGATGAAGACACGAAATCGCTGACCCTCCAAACCGCTGACGCAACGGTCGTGATCCCGAAGGAAGAAATCGAGCAGCGCAAAGCGAGCGATCAATCGATGATGCCCGATGATCAACTCAAACAGTTCACCGAGCCGGAGGTGCGGGCACTCGTCGCTTACCTGATGAGCAATGAACAGGTGCCGCTTCTCGCGACCTCTGAGAACGTTCATCTGTTGTTCAACGGAAAGGATCTCTCCGGTTGGTCGGGCGCCGAAGGGTTGTGGACGGTCGAGAATGGCGAAATCGTTGGCCGGACCGAAGGCATGAAACGCAACGAGTGGCTCGTCAGTGACCTCTCGGTTGCCGACTTCCGCCTCTCAATGGATGTGAAGCTCGTCGACAACAAGGGCAACAGTGGCATCCAGTTCCGCAGCGACGCGGCGCCCGACGGAAAGGTCTCGGGATATCAAGCCGATGTCGGAGCGGGTTGGTGGGGCAAGCTCTACGAGGAACATGGCCGGGCGCTGCTTTGGAAACACTCGGGGGAGCATGCGGTCAAACCGGGTGATTGGAATCGCTACGAAATCGAAGCCATCGGCACTCACATTCGCACGCACATCAATGGCGTCGCGTGTGTCGACCTCGACGATCCCGATGGTGCTTCGCGCGGCATCATCGCCCTGCAACTTCACTCCGGAGGCCCCACCGAAGTACGGTTCAAGAATTTGAAATTGGAAGTGGTTGAGTCTGCCCACTGAATGGTCGATTTGGTTCCAAGATGATGCGCTCGGTAGAGTTCCGAACGTAGCGTCACGAAGCGCCGCGTCGATCGGGGCGATACCCGGTTGTTTTGCGATCGCGACGCTGTTTCTTGGCACCCTTCTTCTGTTCGCCGCTGTCACCGCCTTCGGCTTGCGCCGCCGCCGGACCACCCGCCGCCGCGGGTATCGTGTGAACGTATTCGCCGCGGAATCGCTTGTTGGCGTCCTGACGCCGCTGCTGGATCGCTTCGCGTGGCGGTCGAGACGCGATCAGGCTGTCGCATCCGTCACCGATCAGGTCCGTGCGTCCCGCCTGCCGCAGCGCCTCGCGAACTTCAAAATAGTTTTCGGGCTTGAAAAACTGCATCAATGCCCGCTGCATCTTCCGCTCCTTAAGCGCCTTGGCGACAAACACCGGCTTTCTCGTAAACGGATCGATACCCGTGTAGTACATCGTTGTCGCGACGTCCAAGGGGGCGGGGATGAAATCCTGAACCGCGTCGGGTTTGTAACCGTTGCGTTTCAGAAACAAC
>JBGTCJ010000329.1:0-8389 GCA_041748895.1 Pirellulaceae bacterium | reverse complement strand
TCGTGCCGGGTTTGCCCCCCGTCGGCAAGGTAGGGACTCGCTCGACGCGGTGTTTGACCGGCGGCGTTCGCCACCGCCGATGGACCCACCAGTACTGCTCGACGGCCAATTGGATGACCCGACCGAGTTGGTCGTTGTACCACTGAGTCAGTGGACGCACACCACCGCAAACACCCTCCCGGTCGTTGAGCGGGTCGGCAATCGCGATGTAGCCGGTTTCGAACTGCATGGGCCGTCCCAATCGGCGTGTGTAACCGACCACCATCGGCGCGCCGCTGGTCAGCGAAAAAAGTGCGAGCGCCTTGTGGCAGGACGCTGGAGCGCCCAAAAACGGTGTCCAACATCCCTTGTCCCCGGCGTGTTGATCGGCCAGCAGCGACAGTGTCCCGCTGGCGGCGAGGTGGCGATCGATCAGTGGCGCGCAGCCATCTTTGTCGATCATGTATTGGCCGTGGAGGCTGCGAAAGTTTTCGAGAAAATCGTGGAGGTAAGGGTTGTCCAGACGACGAGCGATGGTGACCGTCGCGAAGCCCATCAAACCGATCACGTAGCCGCTGAGCTCGAAATTACCGAAGTGCCCGGTTACCAGCACCGTCGGTCGACCGTTGAGCAACAGGCGCAGCATCGTGCGGTTATCGCGAAACTGGACATGTCGCATCCAATTGTTCAGGTGCAGTCGCCGAGGGGCCCACGCGATCTCGCAGACCATCAACAAAAGGTGGTGCCACATCGCCTCACAAAGGCGTTTCCGCTGCAGCGCCGTCGACTCGGGGAAAATCAATTCCATATTCCGATCGAATGTGTTTCGGCGGATCCGGACCGGGCCGGCAAGCAGTTTCGCCAACGCCCGGCAAAAGGCATCGGCCATATCGGTCGGGATCGCTTGCACCACCGCGACGAAGCAACGCACCAACGCGTAGCAAAGCCACTGAACGATCGGATGATTCATGCCACCGGGACTCCTTGCCTTGACGTCGGACGCGATACATTCGTCGCGGGTCGCAAAGGCGGCACTTTGATCCCATCCCGTTCGATCGACGTCAACCCTAACGAGCCGCACGAAATGGATAGTTGAGCGACGCCGGTCGATGAATCCTGAGTTAGCATTCCCTAACCGACGGTGATGGTTGGATGCCGATCACTCGGACTGGACAGCTGGCGGAAGTGGGGGCATTTCATCGTCAGTTGGGTTGCGTCAGGCGCTGGTTTTCTTGGGGCAAATGGATGGGGCAAATACTACGGCTGGCCGAGATACCGCTCGACACGCCGCTTTCCGATTCGCTTTACGATGGGAATGGCGTGCTCCTGGTACGCCAAGGCTCAATGGTCACCTCCAACCAGCTCAAAGACCTTGCCCGGCGAGGACTGCAGTTTCTCGAACTCGGCGCGCCACTGGACGTGGAACCGCTCGACGAATCGCCGGCGGTCGTCATCCCCGAAATGGGCCCTGGCCTCGCCCCCAGGGGAACCGAATCCGACCGGCGGGATGACGGCCGGCTCGAGGAAGCGGCGCACCCGTCACCGCCGCCGACGACGGATTGGGTCGAAATGTGCCGGCGACCGCTCGATCCAGCGATCACGGATCGGGTCGAGGCTTTGGTCACGCAAGCGGCCAAAATGGTCGAAGAACTGGGACAAGCATTGGCCAATGGGACGCTGCGAGATGCGGCGCCGATCCGCGATGTCGCCAATCAGTTTCGAAAAGAATTGCTCGGAGACCCGGATCAGACGTTAACTGCCGCACTACGGCAAACTCAGGACCAGGAACTAGCGGTTCGATCGGTCCAAATGTCGGTCCTCTCGATGGCGATCGCCGGCGCGATGAATTTGATCGAACGCGATACCATGGTCCTTGGTACGGCCGCCTTGATCCACGACATGGCGTTGTTCAGTCTGCCCGAGCCGCAGCGTTATTCACGAACGGCGACCCGTCCTGAGGCGCGGCGAGTTTACGAATCGCATCCCGGAATCGCCTACGACATGTTGGAACGCGTGCGTGACGTCGACGGCACCGTGCGGATCGTCGTCTTGCAGACCCACGAGCAAGCCGATGGCTCCGGGTTTCCCCGACGAATCACGACCCCACGGATCCATCGGTTGGCGAGAGTGACGAACGTGGCCGATGCCTACCTGACGCTCGTGGGATGCGGCTTCGGCGGGCAAAAATTGTTCCCTGCCGACGCGATCGCTTACCTGATGCATCATGCCTGCGCCGGACACTTCAACCCCGATGCCACTTCGGGGCTGGTGCGGGCCGTATCGATTTACCCCGTCGGATCGCTGGTCCGTCTCAGCGATGACCGTGTGGCGCGTGTGGCGCGGCTTCAACCTGAGCGGCTGACCCAACCGGTCGTCCAACCGATCGGAGGGGGCGAGCTGATCCGGCTCAATGATCGCAACCCGATCGCGATCGTCTCGCCCCTGGATGACGAGGATTTGCTTCGGCATCGACTGCCCGCTGGCGAAATCGAAAAGGTCCTTTGGTAGCTGCCTCCCACAACAATCACCAATCGGTCAACGGGCCGATGGGTGTCCGCGTGAAGTACTCGAACTGCGTGTCGCAAAAGCGATCGGTCATTCCCGCCAAGTAATCGCAGACCCCGCGGTGTGGTCCCACCTCAGCCGCTCGCGTACGAAATCTCAAGGGAAGTCGCTGCGGCGCCCGCACCAAACCATCGAACAGTGATCGCAGCCTATCCCGAGCTGCTTCGCGAACGGCGATCAGCCGCGGGTGGCGATAAACCGCTTCGAAAAGGTAACGCTCCAGCTCCCGACGCTCCTCGGCGAGTTGTGGAGAATGGCCCAGTCGCACGCCGTCATTTCGCAGGTCCTCGGCGGAACGCCCATCGAGCGGTTGCAGTTGCTCCACGGCACTGTGCAGCAAGTCGGTGATCTGCAGATCGACCAGCTCATGAACCAACGCCTGCCGACGGCGGCTGATTGGCAGTTCGCCGTAACGTTGACGGACCTGTGACGCGGCCCGCGCGATGATCTCCAGCCGCAGCAGTTGTTCGTGCTCGATCACCCCCATTTGCAGCGCGTCATCGACGTCGTGCGCGTCGTAGGCAATCGAATCGGCCAAGTCGACGACCTGCACCTCCAACAGCGGGCTGCGGCCGATGGCGGCTTCCTCCTTGTGTGTGCGTGTGTCCTGCCCCGAGAGCACCTCTCGCGAGAGGTTCAATCCGGGAAAGTCGGTGAACCGCTGCTCCAGTTCGGTGACAATTGTGAGGGCGAATTGATTGTGGGAGAAGCCACCCTGGCCCCGCATGGCCTCCGCCAGAACGTCCTCTCCACAATGTCCGTAGGGCGGGTGCCCGATGTCGTGAAGCAGGGCGAGCGACTCCGTCAGGTCCTCATTCAGGCGAAGCGTACGCGCGATGGTTCGCGCAACCGAAGCGACCTCAAAGGTGTGGGTCAGACGTGTCCGATGGTACTCACCCATCTCACCTGTAAAGACCTGCATCTTGCCCGAAAGGCGCCGGAAGGCGGAGCTGTGCAGGACACGATCGCGATCCCTCGCGAAGGGACCGCGATAGCCGTGACCGGGTTCCGGATACAACCGTCCGCACGAATCACGACTGTGCATCGCGTAGCTGGCGAGCAACAGGTGCTCGCGGTCGGCGACGCGGCGCAGGTCAATCATGGCGATGGAGGGAAACAGGGAAATGCCGCGTTCGTGTTGGTGGTCAGCGGTGCGCGTCCACAGCCACCCGGATGGACCTCGATTGGTCGGCGGTGTTGGCGACGCGGTTACCGAAGTGTAGAAAAGGTTGCGTTCTGAGTGCAAACGATGATCGTGGAGTCGAAAGAGATTGGAATCCCATCAACGGTGGATCGCGGTTGTCCGAACTCCCGCGAAGCTCAACCTTTTCCTCGAATTGCTCGGTCGCCGTGGCGACGGATACCATGAACTTCGGACGATCCTGGTTCCCGTTTCGCTTCACGACACACTGGTAGTTTGTCCCCAGGAGCAACGGACCGTATCGGTCAGGACGCAGTGGTGGCCCTCGCAAGGCGACTGGCTCGATTCGCTCGGTGGTGAGGCCGCCCAACCGCTGCTGGCGGTACCCGATGACGCATCCAACCTGATTCATCGTGCCGCGACGCTCGCGACGGACGCCTTTGATTGCGAGCATGGATTCCGGATCGATGTTCGCAAACGGATCCCCGCCGGTGCAGGTATGGGCGGCGCCAGCAGCGATGCGGCAGCGACCCTGATGGCCATCGCGACGCTCTTGAGGGGCGTGCCCAGTGATCCTCGGTTATGGCAAATGGCGGCGGATTTGGGGAGCGATGTGCCATTTTTTCTCGGTTCGCCCTGCAAAACCGGCGATCCGGCCGAGGATCGCCTTCATCCGAGCGGAAACGGGGCCGATGCAGAACCCGAAACCCTGCGGCGGGGCTCCCAACGGCTCGCCGCAGCCTTGGCGACCGGACGGGGCGAGCGGCTCACTCCCCTTGCGGTCGGCCGCGTGCTATGGTTTGTAGTTACTTTTCCACCGGCCGCGTTGTCGACGGCAAAGGTATACGAGCGGGCAACTGTGCCGAGCACCACCCACTGCGATACCCCTCTTCAGAAATCGCTAGCCGACGGGGACTTTGGTACGTTAGAGTCTGGGCTCTACAACCGATTGGAACAGCCAGCCAGAGCGCTCTCTCCGGCGGTGGAGCAGCTCCTGGACGATATGGGCCGCGAAGGCCTACGCCGATGTCAGATGACCGGTAGCGGCTCGGCTTGCTTCGCGATTGCGGAGAGTCGCGAGGAAGCCATCCGCTGGTCGATAAGGATGAAGGAAAGACTCAAATCCGTTGGGGGACGGGTAATGGTCCTCGCCAGCACCCACGTGCCCGCAACGCCGCGAATCGTCATTCGTCGCGATGCGGAACGCTGAAACTCGACGCGGAAAACACCTCAGGGTTCGACACGTCACGCCGCATTGGCGTCGTGACGCCGGTTAAGGAGTGTCGGAACGTGCAAGTTACTGAAGTTCGCATCAAGTTGATGGAGCAGAGCGAGGATCGACTCCGCGCGTTCTGTAGCATCACGCTCGATCACGAGTTCGTGATTCGGGATCTCAAGATCATCGATGGCGTCAACGGTCCGTTTGTCGCGATGCCGAGCCGCAAGCTGTCGGGCCACTGTCCGCGATGCGGCTACAAGAACCACCTCCGTGCCGCCTATTGCAACCAGTGCGGCGCGAAACTGCGGATCACGGTCACGGGTGAGGCGCCCCAAAAGCTCTACGCGGACGTCGCCCATCCAATCAATAGCGAGTGCCGCGAAATGGTTTCCGCGGCCGTTTTGACTGAGTTCCAAGCCGAACTTCAACGCGCCGCGCAGCCGGGCTATCGTTCCCGCTACGACGACGAATTCGAGGCGTTGGCCGAATCCAGCGACGATCGGTTCACATCGATCGATCGGATCGACCAGGGGCCGCGGAGCGATCCGGTCGATGGACCCTCGCGGGCGACTCCCCCGCCGCCACACCTCGACTCTCCCTCGGGCGCGCCCGATTCGATCGGCACGGGTGTCGGGTTGCCGCCGGAGGGCGATTCGTCCCAAAAGCGACCTGCATCGTCTGGCGATCCTTCCCACGGTGACTCGGGTGCCAATTTCGGGGCGGGTATCTTCGAGTCATGAATTCGGATTTGTTTTCGGATCGCTCGATTCTTGTCGATTTTGCGACTCACAAAGTTTGGCTGAGTTCGTTGAGAGAGACGTTGGGCGTTGGATACGCACGGATGCCGCGCCGATGATCGAACCGGGGTCGACCACCGTGGCCAGCCAAACCAACGACTCACTTCAAAACCCGCTCGCCGGAGCGGAGCCACACGAGGCCTCCGTGGACCCACCGGGCCAGCGGAGGCAGGACTGGATCGCGAATTTGGTTGAGCGTTACGAATCGCCGCTACTTGCCTACGCCTGCCGGCTGCTCGCCGGCGATCGCAATGGCGCGGAAGACATGGTGCAGGAAACGTTTTTGAGGCTCTGTCGTGAACCACGCGAAAAAATCGAACCGAGGATCCCAGCCTGGTTGTTCGCCGTCTGCCGGTCCCGAATCATCGACGCAGCCCGACAGCGACGCGAGGTGTGCCTAGCCGATGACACCTCGCCTCCGGTGGATCCACAACCGACCATCGCCGACACGATTGCGAAAAAAGAAGATGCGGCGGACCTTGCGCTGCGAATGGAACGACTCAGCCCGCGGCAACAAGAAGTTCTCCGACTGCGAATTCAAGCCGACCTCAGCTACCGTGAGATCGCGGAAATCACCGGAATGACCGTTTCCAACGTCGGTTTTCATCTCCATGCGGCCGTCGCCGCACTTCGTCAAGTCTGTCGGGGGGACGGCCGATGACGTCGCCTCACGATCCAATCGGAAAAGAACCGTCGGGCGATTCGACAGTCACCGAGTACCTACTCGGCGAATGGGATCAGCCTCGACGAGACGAGTTTGAGCGTCGAATCGCGAGTGATCCCGCATTGGCCGCCGACGTCGACCGAACGCGACGATGCATCGATGATCTTGTCGCACACTACCAAAGTGAGTCTCGGTTGAGGCTGGAATCGACCAGACGCGACGCGATTTTTGCGGCAGCGGCGGACGCGGCATTGTCTAACCCGCAAGGCGACGAGAATGCCGTCACCCTGGGAGACTCCCGATCGAAGCCGTACCTCGCGTGGTTTACTCAGCGATGGGTCTTGGCGGCGTCGCTTCTGTTGGCCACAACGGCCGGACTTTGGCTCACGGCCACTAGCCAGCCCGACACCGCGGAGGTCGCGATGCGAGCCAAATCCGAAGTCACAGAGTCGCCCGCGGCGGCCAGTCCCCGCGAACCGTTTGCGTTGGAACCGCTCGATAGGGAGCGCGGCATTGGGGAGATCCAGCCCACGCGTCCCCTGCCAGCGACGCGATCGCAGCGAGAGCAGTCCACCTTCAGGTCGGAAGCCCCTTTGATCGAAGCCCCACCGATGCAAGCTCCATCAGGAGCTGCGGACGACGCCTTAGCGATGGGCGACAGCATCGCGCGAAGAGCGTTTGAGCCCACATCGCGCGCGGTCGATGAGGCGCCCGTGACCGATTTGCGGAGGGACGCGCAAGAGGTGAATGTGACGATCGTTCGCTCGCCGGTGGACGAATCGGAGCGATTCATTCTGATCAGTATCCCCGCGTCCAGCGACGCGTCGGATCGACTCGTCACGAACAGGTCGCCGCGGTGGATTCGAGTCCAGCTCGGCGGCGACGGCACCTACCGCTGGAATGGCACGGCCGATGAGATGCAGCTCGTCGAGGGCCATACCCGGTGGCACCAGGGCATGGATCCGAACACGGTGGAGACCGACACCGGGAGCGTGCTGCTGCAATGGCGCCGACCCGTGGCATCGAGCGAGTTGAAAGAGGACTCCGATGAGATCGCTATCGAGATCGAAACCCGCGATGGTCCATCCGATGCTTCCGGCGGCTCGCGCGTTCAGGTCTCTGCCTTTGCCCAAGAATTTTCGTCCGCGAGCACTTCGCAACGAGTCGCCATCGCCGTGGCGATCGAGCGACAGCGCTCGAACCAATCTCCTAACGGGCGGTTGGCGACGGTGGATTGGGCGGCATTGCTGAGCCAGTCCGAATTCGAGCAGTTTCAACAACGCATCGGCGAGCCGAAACCGAGGCGTTGACTAGGCCGCGATACGCCCCGGCTTCTCGCACTGGCCTAGGGCATCCAGCGCCGCTTCGAGAGATCCGGATTCGGCAATCAAGGCTTGCAGTCCGGCGGCCTGCTCAGTCGTCGCATCGACGCCCATCTCCTCGAGCAGCTCCTGAAGTTCCTCGGTCGTCATCGCGGCGATCAGTTCCTCAGGTGTTTCGGACGTTTCGTGGATCATCGTGGGCTCGCAATTCGAATAAATCTTGTTCCGACGTTGCCCCGATTCCAAATTGAGTGAGGGCGAGGGCAACGGGTCG
Organism: Pirellulaceae bacterium; assembly: GCA_041748895.1. GTDB lineage: Bacteria > Planctomycetota > Planctomycetia > Pirellulales > Pirellulaceae > UBA6163. The sequence continues at coordinate 428 of JBGTCJ010000329.1, read as the reverse complement.
TGGATTCACTCCACAGGGCCTTTGATCGTTCGACGCGGCTTCGATTCGCCATCGAAATCGGTGGTGCCCGCAAACTCGCCGCAACCAGAACACACTCAAGCGATCGAGAGTCGCCTCGAATGAAACATCGAGTAAACACAGGGAACGAGCACCAGCGTGAGCACGGTCGAGGCGATCATGCCCCCCAAAAGCGCGCGAGCCAATGGAACCATTGCCTCATTGCCCGGAAGCCACTGGATCGATAGTGGTAACATCGAAGCCACCAAAGTTAGCGACGTCATCAAGATTGGACGCAGCCGGATTTGGGCCGCCGAAAGAGCCGCATCGCGAGGTGTGGCGCCTTCCTCGAGACGTCGATTGGCGAACTCGACCAGTAGGATCGAGTTGTTGACCACCACACCGATCATCATCAATGTTCCCATCAATGA
>JBGTCJ010000328.1:0-3467 GCA_041748895.1 Pirellulaceae bacterium | reverse complement strand
GACTACCGGTCTGCGTGTGCGTGAGACCGTTGTCGCCGACGGCACGGAGATTGACACCCGTGAGCGGCTGGTCGCCCGTATTGGTGACATCGATGTTGAACGTGATGGGATCACCGACCTGAACGCTGTCAGAGGCAGACGGCCTGACCTCAATCGCCAGAGACGGCCGGAAGACGTCGACCGCGACCGCATCTTCGGCGTAGAGCGATCCGTCGCCACGCGCTTGGAAAGTCAAACGCACGGGCGATTGTGCCGCCGCGGTGACGAACAGGTCGAGCTGAGTTCGCGGTGGGATCGTCCCGATTTCCCAAACGACATTGCTGGGCGTGACCCGCGCGAACGAGTCGGCTTGGGTCACACGCACGCCCGGTGGAAGCGCCAGAGTGACCTGGACGTTGGTGGCGGGTTGATCGCCGGGGTTTTGCACATTGGCAGCAACCTCAAAGGGCGCATCGAAGGTGGCGATGTTTGGTGCACCCGCGCGAATCGCCAACTGGGGCGCGCTCCAGGTGACGAATGTCTGACCGCTGCCGAGCGTGAGGTCAGGCATGTTGTCGCGATCGCCACCGGGCCGAACGACCTGCATCGTCACCATCGCGGTTCCCGATGCCCAATTGCCCGAAGGACCGCGAACGGGCGTCAGGTCCACCGTCGCGTTACCCGAATCGTCCACACGGGCCTCGATCACCGAAGAACCGCCGGCCGCACCCGAGGCAAACAGCCCCAGTTCGGGATTGAGCGTTTCGTAGCGAACGATCCAACCTCTCGCGGGCACTGATCCCTCGGCACGGGTCACGCGGGTCGACAACGTGACGGGGGTACCGGCGAGCACTGGCGGTGGATTGGGAAACTGCCAACGGGCATCGATCCAGTAGATCGTTGCCGTCGCTTTGCGTTGGTCCCAACAATCACTCTCAGGGGCGAGCACCGTTACTCGGCTTGTGCCCTCGGTCGGGCTACTGAGTGAGAGCCACGTTTGGCCTTTCTCCAACGGAACGTCATCGTTCGGGTTGAGGTTCCCACGGGTGATCAGCCCCTTCTTGGTGCTCGTGACCCCTTTGGCATAGGAGGCGCTCCGCTTGTCAGCCTTCTCAATTTTTGCCAGGCGGTGAAGGGCGCCGGGCGAGTCATCACCCACCTCGATGAAAGTACCCACGCTTTCGGGCGTCAGCATCCACTCGATCGGTTGGCCAAGTTGAAGGTACCCATCGGTTCCGCAAATTCCCGAGAGCAAAATGACTTCACCGCCCACCGGGGCCACGATCCTTTGAGGCGACAAGAGGATGCAGCCACGAGTCCCCTTATTGGGTAGCTTGAGGCAATCTCGCATCTTCATGTGGCACTCGTCCCCCAACAGCACCGCCGGAGGACCGATGCGACAATCCTCCGTGCAGAGATTCTGCGAATCGAGGCTGCGGCCGAACTGAGGAAGCCGAGTGGGGTCGACGGGGGTATGGCAGGGCGGAGGGGCAGCCGGCTCGACGAACGCCGGATTCGAAACACCTCGGTGAATTGACTCGAGGCAGCTACCAATCGTAGCTTTTCCGCCATGGAGGCAGGTTCCGACCTTGCTGATGCAGGCCGAGCAAAGGCATGGCTCGCCCGAACACCCCGGCAACGCCAACGAGGTCGTGGTCGGGTAGGGTGCCAAAAGGCATTGGCCCGTCGGATCGATCGCCGGCAATCTCAATTGTTGACAGCCTGCCAACAACGTGAGCGTGCACGTCACGAATATCCAGCGAAAGATGGCCCCAGCGGATCGCCCGCATCGGCTCGCCGATCGCCCGGCGGCGTCACGTGCGGATCGATGGTGGCAAGGCGAGTCAATCACGGCGGCATCGTTGTCGCGGAGGGATTTCCGTTCCGGGCAGACCTTGCCCGCGAAACCCTAGCATGCAATGTCACGCCGGAGGCGATTTCTCGAACCAAGGGTCGGGAAATCCCTGCGGAGCGAGAGCGGTCCTGGGGATTGGTGCCGCCTGAAGCGATTGAAACGGCCGAGTCGTTATCGCCGCTTGGGAAAACAGCGACCGGTGTAGCCGCGGATTTCGGCAAGCATCCGGTGGACTTGGTCGAGGTCCGGATCCGGAGCAGGTTGGATGAAGTACTGGTCGCTGATGCCTAATAGCCGCTTCCGCTGACGCGCGATGTCAGGCTGTTCGTCCAGAAAACCGTCCGCCAGCTCGAAGTCGCGATCCCACAGAATCTCGTTGGCAAGAACCTCGACCGCATCCTCCCACGGCTGCAATCTCGAATCATTGATCTCGGTCAAATCGTCAATCTGAATTGCAGACTCACGCAGTGCCGCGAAGATCAGGGAACGCCAGTGACTCGGCGGCTTGCGGATTGATCGCCGCTCGCGGTTGCCATCGAGTCGGTCGGCACCGAGCACGATGTCACAGAGATCGATTTCAATCGCAACTTGATCACGAACCTCGGCGTAGATGGCCGCCACGGTCGCATCATCGATGGCCGAAAGTCGATCGGCAGTCAGCCCGTCGGCACCAGTCAAAAGATACTTTGCGGCCCTCTGAAGGACAGCGATCCTTTGCGTCAAGGTCAACGAATCGAAGACGGCGATTCCGGTTTGAGAGTCCGGCGGCGGCGATTCCTGCTCATCGAGTTCATCGTCTCTCAGCCGAAGGTGAAATGCGTCGATCATCACGCTAATCGCGCTGGCCACGAGCGCGGCTTCACTACCGCGGAGCGTTCTCATTCCTGAACTGGTGGGCCACATTTACCAGATCCCTCGTGCAGACAACCTCGTCACCACCGCCGGTTATCGTAGTCACTGAGATGCCAACACAAAGTCCCGATTCGACGATTTGTCAAACAGGAATGAATCGATCGTTCAGATGAGACAGCGGTGTGCGAGCATGGCACTGGCTGCGAATGGGCACACTGGGGTGTCGGCGAAAAAAAAGACAAAAAAAGCAAACTTTTTGGCCAAAATTAATTTCACCCCGGGGACTTCAATTGTGTAGACTCCGCAGCCGGTAACTCGTGTTGCCACTGCATATCTACGTCGGGGAAAGACGACTTTTCGAAGACTTGAGGACTCAATTCCTGGGCTGGTTCGGCGATTGCTAGCAGACGGTATTTTTTGGTACCGATAGGTCTGCCTTTGGTGCAGGAGGGGTTGCGGCGTGCTTGACAAGGCTGACCTCCTTCGTGCGGTTCATCGGCGAGACTCATTCGGGTCTGGATTGTCCCACGCCACGCAGTGACGGCAGTATCCGCTCAGCGAACTTGGATCGTTCGGGTTTTCGGCGGTTGCGTTTCCTGCGGCGGCGCGTCGTGGTGTCCGATTCAGATGGATGCCCGGCGTGAGTTTGACCTTTGGGACGGGCCGATAACGAGGCCTGAGGATTGAGAGATGGGTAAGAGAATTTACGTTGGGAACCTGGCATTCAGCACCACGTCGGACGATCTGCGTGAGACGTTTGGCGAGTTCGGTGAGGTGACCA